>JAATFJ010000265.1 GCA_015655255.1 Actinomycetales bacterium
AGCTCCGCAAGCGCGAGGGAGCCGCTCTCCTTCGCGCTCTCCGGGTCCAGCGCCCCGCGGGAAGAGGGCGTGGAGGCAGCCAGTTGCAGGCCGACGAGGGCGACGCCGAGGACGAGGACGGCGATGAGCGCCCCGCCGAGCACGGACCGGCGGCGGCTCCGCGGGGTCGCCGCTGTGCTAGCCGGGGAGGTCTCCACGGCCTCGATCACGTCGGCGCTCATGCGGTCACCGGTGCGAGTCGCGCGAGCCGCTCATCCGTGTCGGCGAGGGCGCGGTACCCCTCCGCCGTGGCGTGCTGCTCCAGATAGCGGACGTCGTCGAAGGCAGCGGCGGCCTCGCGCAGGGCGGTCGTCTCGGCGGGCAGCGCGCGGGCCCCCTCCCGGGCGATGGCCTGTGCGGTCGCACCGGGAGCGGGATCGACGAGGTCGCGCTCCCACAGACCGCGCGCGAGACCGCGGAAACGGAGAATCGTCGCGGCGTCCCAGTCTCCCGCGCGGGCGGCGCGCTCCGCCTCGGCGCGGAGCTGCGCGGCCGTGCGATCGTCGCGCTCGCCCAGCAGTTCCCGTGCCCGCGACGCGCGCCGCTCTGCGGCACGGGGCCGTCCCCAGACGATGAGCACGGTGAGCAGCGCGGCGAGGGCAACGACGAGGATGACGATGAGGGCGACACCGCCGAAGCCGTTGCCCGTCCCGGAGGAGAACAGGCTCGCGAAGAAGTCGGCCACCGACTGCGCGAGGCGGTCGAACCACGTCGGTTTCGCCTCGGCGTAGCGGGCGTGGGAAAGCTCTTCCTCGGCCCAGCGCCGTGCCTCATCGCCGTCGGGGATGTAGGGGCTCGGATCGAATCGGGTCATGAGGCGGAGCCGGGCGGTGGCGCCCAGAAGCTGTCATCGGGCCGCGGCGGAGGCGGTGGAGGTGCGGCGGGCCCGCCCGGCGCGGCAGAGGGGGCAGCGGATGGCGGAGCGCTCGGTGGGGACCGGGGAGGAGCGGAGGGTGCCCCGTAGGGTTCCGGCCGATAGCCCTGCGCCGGAGCAGAGGTCCACCCTGGCTGCGGCGCGGGATAGGCGGGGGCCTGCCGCGGCGGGGGAGCGCTCGAGACCGCGCGGGCAGGGTCGACGGAGAAGGGATCGGGTAGCTGCTCCTCGGTCCAGCCCAGCTCCCGCCGCTCGACCTGACTGAGCAGTGTCTGGTCGAGCCCCTCGTAGCGCATCCGTGCATCGAGGTAGACGAGGGTCGCGCCCGTGCAGCCGACGACGATCGCGATCGCCTGCAGGATGAGCACGAGGACCTGCGGGGCGAGCACGGCGAGGACGGTGCCAACGATGCCGGATGCGTCGTTCGCTCCCGTGGGTGCGAGCACGCCGGTGAGCATCGTCGTGAGCAGGGACAGGGGGACACTCACGACGTTCGTCGCGACGCCCAGGATGAAGGAGATGAGGAAGCTGATCCCGAAGGTAAACCAGAACCGTCCGCGCGTGAGGCGCCAACTGCGCACGAAGGCCGTGCGCAGCGTCGCTCGCTCCAAGACGAGGACGGAGGGTACGAGCAGGAGCTTCGTCGTGAGCCATACCCCGAGCGGGATCGCGGCGAGCACGGCGAGGACACAGACGAGCACGACGAAACCGATCGAGGCGTCGCTCGCTTGGCCGCCCACGATGACGGCCACGATGATCCCCACGACGATGGCGAGGAATCCGAACACCGCGAGCGACTGCAGCAGCGAGAACGCGATGAGTCGCCAGAATGCGGGGGCCATACGCCGCCAGAGCCGACCGATCGTGGCCTTGTCGCCCAGTGCGGCCGCACCGACGTCGGCGGTGACGACGCCCTGCACGATGACCGTGAACGCCGTGGCGGCCAGGCCCATGCCGAAGCCGACGAGCGCGTTGATCGCGACGGTGCCCGCGAGGAGCGGCGCGAAATCGGGGGAGCTCGGCGACACCGACTCCAGCCGCATGAAGGTGGTGAGGAGCACGGCGGTCATGATGGCTGCGGTCGCGAGGATGACGACGAGCTGCACGATCACGGCGAAGCCGAAGAGCACCCGTGGGTTGTGTCGCAGCGCCGAGAACGACTTCCCCAGCACAGTGCCGAAGGGGAGGGGATGCAGCGGAATGATCCCCTTCTTCGGCGCAGGTGTCCACATCTGTCCGCTCACGGCGCTCCCTCCGGTGGTGCAGAACCATCGTGTCACATCCATCCCGGGGCGCACCGACCGGGGCATGTGGTTCCCCGGGGAGCGCCGTGCGATGAAGTACTCTGAAACAAAATGCGACCCCCGCCATGCGCCGGGCAGGGGCGCGGAGCCAAAGAAAGATGGGGCGGGGAACCAATGACCTCACGCATCCTCGTGGTCGACGACGACACGGCGCTGGCCGAGATGATCGGCATCGTGCTGCGTACGGAGGGCTTCGAGCCGGTGTTCTGCGCGGATGGCGCGCTCGCGGTGGGCGAATGGCGTGAGCAGCACCCCGACCTCATCCTTCTCGACCTCATGCTCCCCGGCATGGACGGTATCGAGATCTGCACTCGGATCCGTGCGGAGTCTGGCATCCCCATCATCATGCTCACGGCGCGCGGGGACACGGCCGATGTCGTGCGCGGCCTGGAGGTGGGCGCCGATGACTACATGGTCAAGCCCTTCAATCCCAAGGAACTCGTCGCCCGCATCCGCACGCGCCTGCGGCCGCTGAGCCCCGCATCGAACGAGGTGCTCCGCATCGGCGACCTCACGGTCGACGTCAACGCGCACGAGGTGCGCCGCGACGGCGAGATCATCCCGCTCACCCCGCTGGAGTTCCAGCTGCTCACCGCGCTCGGCTCCAAGCCCCAGCAGGTGTTCTCCCGGGAGATGCTGCTGGAGCAGGTGTGGGGCTACCACTACAAGGCG
>JAATFJ010000210.1 GCA_015655255.1 Actinomycetales bacterium
CGATGTCGTCGCGATCGCGGGGGAGATGGGACAGGCGGCCCGCGGAGTGAACCTGCTGTTCGGGCGTTTCCGTCGGGACGGCGTGCCGGTGGCGATCGATCGGAGCGTCCTCGATGACGAGGAACGTCGCGCGGTCGACGCGCAACTCCGGCCGAACCCGCCGATTGCGTTCGGGGTGGTGGCCGCGGTCGCGGGAGCGACGGCAATGATGGACGTCTCCGACGGGCTCGCCCTCGACGCGGGGCGGCTGGCGGATGCCTCGGGGGTCACCGTCGACTTCGCCGCGTCACTGCTCGGCCCCGATGTCGCGGGCGCACTGTCCGGTGGTGAGGACCACGCCCTGCTGACCACGTTCGCCGCGGAGGCGTCGCTCCCCGGGGGGTTCCGCCGCATCGGCGTGATCCGCGCGCGCGGCGCTCAGGGCGTGCTGTGCGACGGGGAGCCGGCCGAGGCCGCAGGATGGGATCCCTACCGCGATTGGGACGAGACGGTCGGCTGAAGCTCCGCCCACCATACGGCGGTATCGCCGTACACGCGGTCGCGCGCGAGCGCGAGACCCGCTGCCGCGAAGTCCGGTGCCGTCGACCGTGCGGCGCGCTCGACGACGACGAGTCCCTGCGGTGACAGCACCCGGGCCACCGCGCTCAGGTCGGCCGCCATCGTCGCATCGTCGAGGTCATAGGGCGGGTCGGTGAAGACGAGGTCGAAGGGCCCCACGGCTTGTTTGAGAAAGGCCGACACGCTCTGCTCCCGTACCGCGGCAAGCGGGGCGCCCAGCGCTTTCGCGACGGCCTGGGCATTGCGCCGGGTGACCATTGCGGCCGCATGGGAGCGCTCGACGAACTCTGCGTGCGTGGCGCCGCGGCTGAGCGCCTCCAGGCCCAGCGCTCCCGTGCCCGCATACAGGTCCAGGACGCGCGCGTCCTCGATGGCATCCGCCGCCTCCAGGGCTCCGAAGAGGGATTCGCGGACGCGGTCGCTCGTAGGACGGGTGCCGGCGCCGGGAACGGCGAGGCGGACGCCGCGGGCGGCTCCTGCGATGATCCTCGTCACCCGTTCACGATACGACAGCGACGAGCGGTGTCCGAACCGTTCTCTAGACTTTGTGCATGGTCTTCACGCTCGACACCTCGCTGAAAGAGGCGATCGGCGCCGCCGTGGCGACCAAGCTCGACCGGGCGTTCCACATGCAGACGGTCGGCGATCTGCTCGCGCACTATCCGCGCCGCTATGCGGACCCCGCCGAGCTGACCCCCATCCGGGATCTCCCCCTTGGGGAGACCGTGACGATCGTCGCGGAGGTGTTGTCGTCGACGGTCCGGGTGATGCGCAATAAGCCGGGCGCGATGACGGATGTCATCATCGGAGACGGCATCGGGAGGATGTCCCTCACCTTCTTCGCGAAGAACCGGCGTATGGCGGAATGGCGGCAGCACGAGCTGCAGCAAGGGCGGCGCGGCGTCTTCTCCGGCAAGGTCGGCATGTACCGCGACGTCACCCAGTTCGCGCATCCGCAGTACGAGCTCTTCGACGACGAGGAGGCTGCACGCCGGAGCGCCGATGAGAAGGCGCACATTCCGCTGCCGATCTACCCCGCGACCTCCGCCGTGTCCAGCATGCAACTGCAGAAGATCGTCGGCGATGTGCTCGACGGTCTCGGCCCGGTGCCGGACCCCGTGCCCGAGGGCGTGCGTCTCCGGGAGGATCTGCTGCCCGCGCGCGAGGCGATCGAGCGAATCCACCGCCCGCGCACCCGCAACGAGATCGATCCCGCGACCCGTACGCTGCGCATGCAGGAGGCGCTCGTGCTGCAGGCCGCGCTCCTGCAGCAGCGCGCCGAGGTCCGGGCGCTCCCCGCCACATCGCGTCCCGCCGCAACGGACGGCCTGCTCGCCCGCTTCGACGCCGTGCTGCCGTTCCCCCTCACCGACGACCAGGAGACGGTCGGAGAGGTCATCGCGGCCGATCTCACGGCGCCGTCTCCCATGAACAGGCTCGTGCAGGGCGAGGTCGGCTCCGGCAAGACCCTGGTCGCGTTGCGTGCCATGCTTCAGGTCGCCGAGAGTGGGGGACAGTCCGCGCTCATCGCGCCGACGGAGGTGCTCGCCGCGCAGCATCTCCGCTCGATCACGCGCATGCTGGGCCCCGAGCTGTCTCCGCTGCTCCTGCCCACCCTGCTCACGGGTCAGATGCCTGCGGCGGATCGGCGCAAGGCCGCGCTTCGCGTCGCCTCGGGGCAGGCGCTCATCGTCGTCGGCACGCATGCGCTCCTCGGAGAGAAGACCACCTTCGCTGATCTCGGCCTCGTCGTCGTGGACGAGCAGCACCGCTTCGGCGTCGAGCAGCGCGAGGCCCTGCGTGCAAAGGGCACGAGCCCGCACGCACTCGTGCTCACGGCGACCCCGATCCCGCGCACCGTCGCTATGACGGTCTTCGGAGACCTCGACACCTCGGTGATCCGCTCGTTGCCCACGGGCCGTGCGGGCATCGAGACCTTCGTCGCCCCGCTCGCGGAGCATCCGCAGTGGTTCGGACGCGTGTGGGAGCGTGCCGCCGAGGAGGTCGCCCTGGGGCGGCAGGTGTTCGCCGTGTGTGCCGCGATCGACACGACGGTCGAGACGGGGAAGAAGCAGCGCGAGAGCGAGGATGAGCTCGTGCCGGAGGACGCACGTGCCACGGGCCCGCGCTGGGGCGTCGTCCAGCTGGAGGCGGCTCTCGCGACCCATCCGCGGATCGGCGGGCTCCGCCGTGCGATCCTGCACGGGCGGATGCCTGCGGAGGAGAAGGACGCCGTGATGCAGTCCTTCGCGCGCGGCGATATCGACATCCTCATCGCGACGACCGTCATCGAAGTGGGGGTGGACGTTCCCAACGCGTCCACCATGATCGTCCTCGACGCCGGCCGATTCGGTGTCTCGCAGTTGCATCAGCTGCGCGGGCGGGTGGGTCGGGGCGAGGTCCCCGGTCTGTGCCTGCTCGTGACGGAGGCGGAGGAGGGCAGCTCGGCGCGCGAGCGCGTGGACGCCATCGCCGCAACCTCCGATGGCTTCGCCCTCGCCGAGATCGACCTGCAATTGCGCGGGGAGGGCGACGTCCTGGGC
>JAATFJ010000339.1 GCA_015655255.1 Actinomycetales bacterium
ATCGACCGGCGTGCCGCCCGCGCACTCCCCGAGACCCTTGTGCTCACCGATGTGACGAATCCACTCACGGGGCCGCGCGGTGCCGCGGCGGTCTTCGGCCCACAGAAGGGGCTCATCGATGGGCAGGACATCGCCGCCGTCGACCGGGCGCTCGGGGCGCTCGCCACTCTTCTCGGACTCGATCCGGATGCTCCGGGCGCCGGTGCGGCCGGCGGGGCGGGAGCCGCATTGCTCGCCATCGGCGCGCGTCTCGCTCCCGGGGCGGGCGAGATCGCGAGTCTCATCGACCTCCCCGCCGCGCTCGCCGCCGCGGACATCGTGCTTACAGGCGAGGGGTCCTACGACGGCCAGTCCGGAGACGGGAAGGTGCCCTCCTTCGTCGCCGGACTCGCCGTCGCCGCGGGTGCGCATCCGCTCCTCATCGCCGGACGCATCACGACCGATGCCGACGTGACGCTCTTCCAGACGGCGCTCTCGCTCACGGACCTCGCCGGATCCGTGGAATCCGCGCGTGCAGAACCCGCCCGCTGGCTCCGGTACGCGGGCGCCGCGCTTGCCCGCCGCGCCGCCCCGCAGGCATAGCACTGTGCTCCGCCACGGGCACGGGATCCGCCCGGTGCACCGGCACGGCGCTGCGCTCCGTCGCCCATCCACCCACGTCTCGCCGAGCCACCCACGCAACTACGCGAATACGTGGGTCGTTCGGTAGGAAGTGGGTGGGTCGGCAAAGTACGCGGGGTCACTCGCATGTCATGCCCGGCGCACAGCACCCGTACGCCACCCGCCCTGCACGGCAGCACCGACGCGGGCAGACCCGCCCTCAGCCCTCCAGCGCGGCGGACACCACGACGCGGGCCTCCGCCTGGACCTGCGCGAGGTGCTCCGCTCCGAGGAGGCTCTCCGCGTAGAGCTTGTAGACGTCCTCGGTTCCGGAGGGACGAGCCGCGAACCACGCGTGCTCCGTCTGCACCTTGAGCCCGCCGATCGCCGCGCCGTTGCCGGGAGCGTGCGAGAGCTTGGCCGTGATCTCCTCGTCGGCCAGGGTCGTCGCCGTCACCTGCTCCGGGGAGAGCGCGGCGAGCTTCGCCTTCTGCTCCGGCGTCGCAGGCGCATCCACACGCTGATACACGGAGGCGCCGAACGCCTTCTCCAGCTCGGCGTAGCGCTCCGAGGGCGACTTCCCCGTCACGGCGATGATCTCCGCGGCGAGCAGGCACAACAGGATGCCGTCCTTATCCGTCGTCCACACGCCCCCATCAAAGCGGAGGAACGATGCACCGGCGGACTCCTCGCCGCCGAAGGCGACGGAACCATCGCGCAGCCCGGGAACGAACCACTTGAACCCGACGGGCACCTCCACGAGGCGGCGTCCCAGGGACTCTGCGACGCGGTCGATGATCATCGAGGAGACGAGGGTCTTTCCGATCGCCGCATCCCGCGGCCACTCCGCGCGATGCGAGAACAGATAGTCGATCGCGACGGCGAGATAGTGATTGGGGTTCATGAGGCCCGCATCCGGCGTGACGATGCCGTGCCGGTCCGCATCCGCATCGTTGCCCGTGAGCACATCGAAGTCGGCGCGGCGGGCGACGAGGGACGCCATGGCGTTCGGCGACGAAGGATCCATGCGGATCTTCTCGTCCCAGTCCAGGGTCATGAATCGCCAGGTCGGGTCGACCTCAGGGTTCACGACGGTGAGGTCGAGGTCGTACATCTCCCTGATGAGTGCCCAGTACTCGACCGATGCGCCGCCGAGCGGGTCCGCGCCGATGCGCACGCCCGCCTTCTTGATCGCGGCGATGTCGATGATGTGCGCGAGGTCGCGGACGTAGGCGTCACGGAAGTCGTAATCGCGGATCGTGGAGCGATCGATGGACGTGTAGTCGGTGCGCCTCACGCCCTCCAGCCCCGCCGCGATGAGCTCGTTCGCGCGTCTCGCGATCCACCCCGTTGCGTCGGTGTCCGCGGGGCCCCCGTGCGGCGGGTTGTATTTGAAGCCTCCGTCGCGCGGCGGGTTGTGCGAGGGGGTGACGACGATGCCGTCGGCGCGGCCCGCATCGTCCGTCGGGCGGCCGACGTTGTAGGTGAGGATCGCGTGGCTCAATGCGGGAGTCGGAACCCAGGAGTCGCGCGAATCGATGCGCACGTCGACGCCGTTCGCGACGAGCACCTCGATGGCGCTACGTTCGGCGGGGAGGGAGAGGGCATGGGTGTCGCGGCCGAGGAACAGGGGGCTGGTGATGCCCTGGGAGGCGCGATAGTCCACGATCGCCTGCGTCGTGGCGAGGATGTGCGCCTCGTTGAAGCTGTTCGAGAGGGCGGATCCGCGGTGCCCGCTCGTCCCGAACACCACCCTCTGGGCGGGATCTGCGGGATCCACTCTGCGGTCGTAATAGGCGGCGATCAGCTCGTCGACGTCGATGAGATCGGATGCCTCAGCGGGGAGGCCGGCACGGCTCGTCATACTCTCAGTCTGCCCTTTTCGTTCCTCCCGCGCACCTTGCACCGCACAATGTCGCCCGGGATCACGCACTCTCACGCGGGGACTCCGTCCCGCGGAGCGCCCCGCGCATTGCCCCGTGTCTCCCGGCCCCGCGTCTCCCGAACCCGCGCGAGATCAGGCAACCACGCCGCATCAGGCCGTTTTGTCGAGGATCCGCCTGATCTCGCACGATCGCCTGATGCGGCGAGGTGCGGCGCAGGAGGCGAATGAGGACTCGGAACCCGAGGAGGATAGGGTGAGTCCGTGACAGAGCGCCGCGTGTACAGCTATCTGGGGCCCGCGGGCACGTTCACCGAGGCGGCCCTCGATCAGGTGCCGGAGGCGCGGGGAGAGCAGTGGAACGCCGTCCACAACGTCGGCCAGGCCCTCGCGGACGTCCTGGAGGGACGCAGCGATGCGGCCATGATCGCGATCGAGAACTCCGTCGAGGGCGGTGTCTCTACGACGCAGGACGCTCTTGCGACTCTGCCGGGCCTGCGCATCATCGGCGAATACCTCGTCCCCGTGAACTTCGTCCTCGTCACGCCTCGCGGACGCGGCCTCGCGGACGTGAAGACCATTTCGGCCCACCCCGTCGCCTACGCGCAGTGCCAGAGCTGGCTGGGCGCGAACCTCCCCGCGCACTTGCATGTGCCCGCGGCGAGCAACGTCGCCTCCGCGATCGGGATGCTCGACGGCTCCCTTCCCGTCGATGCGGCCATCGCCGCTCCCGGCGTCGCCCAGCACTACGACGTCGATGTGCTCGCCTCCGGGATCGGCGACAACGCCCACGCCGTCACGCGCTTCGTGCTCGTGACCCGGACGACGCCGCCCCCGCCGCCCACGGGTGCGGACAAGACGTCCCTCATCGTCGAGCTGCCCCACGATCGCCCGGGCGCGCTCCTGGACATGCTGGAGCAGTTCTCGACGCGCGGTATCAACCTCTCCCTCATCCAGTCGCGTCCCATCGGCGATGAGCTGGGCCGCTACCGTTTCGTTATCGACGCCGACGGGCACATCCACGACGAGCGCATGGCCGATGCGCTGCTCGGCATCCGCCGGTTCAGCCCCCGTGCGGTGTTCCTCGGCTCCTATCCGCGCGCGGATCGTCAGATCGTGCACTACCCCGATCGCTATGCCGATGAGGTCTTCGTCGAGGCACGCGATTGGCTGCGTGGCCTCATATCGGGCGAGCCGGAGGCCTGAGCGCTACAGCGCCTCGGCGACGAGTCGCAGGGTCTGTGTGCGTCCCGTTGCCTGATCCTTCGGCTCGGATTCGTAGGCGCCCGCGACGGGGGAGAGCATGATCTCCTCGACGCCGAACTTCGTGGCGAAGTCGCGCACTTCGGCGGCGACGGATTCGCCGGTTCCCACGAACCAGCGCTCGCGCCCTGCGCGGACGAGCTGATCCATGGCGGCATCGACTTCGGCGGCCTCCGCCTCCTCGACGGTCTCCAGCGCCTGCAGCGGCTTATTGAGTCGGAGCCTGGCCATCATGCGCAACTGTGGCAGGGCGCGAACCTCCGCCTCGCCCGCCGTGGGAGCGGCGACGGCGTTCACGGTGAGGAACGTCTCCGGTTGCGGATGCGCCTCGCTGGGGCGGTAGCTGCCGCGGTAGAGGTCGAGGGCGCGCTCGAGCCCCGTGCCGGAGAAGTGGTTGGCGAACACGTAGGGCAATCCAAGGGACGCGGCGAGCTGGGCGGAGTAGTCACTCGACCCCAGCAGCCACACATCCGGAACATCCGTGGCCTGCGGCGTCGCATGCACGGCATACTCCCCGCCAGAGGTGAACCGCACGGTCGCGCCCTGAGCGGAGAGCAGCAGCCCAATGTCCTGCACGTGCTCGGGGAAGCGCTCGACGTCGCTGCCCGAGCCGCCGGATCGCAGCAACTGGGTGATGACGGGATCGCTGCCGGGCGCGCGTCCGATTCCCAGATCGATGCGGCCGGGAGCGATCGCCTCGAGGGCGGCGAACTGCTCGGCGACGATGAGCGGCGCGTGATTGGGCAGCATGACGCCGCCCGAGCCGAGGCGTAGTCGGGAGGTGCGCGCCGCGGCCGCGGCGATGAGCACAGGAGGCGTCGTCGATGCCACGGCAGGCATATTGTGATGCTCCGCGAACCAGTAGCGTCGGTAGCCGAGCCGGTCGGCCTCCTCGGCGAGGCGGAGGGAAGCGGTGATCGCCTCCGCACTGTTCTGTCCCGTGCGCACCGGCACGAGATCGAGGACCGAGAGGGCGGGAGACGAGGAAGTCACCCCTAATACAACGTGTTCGCTATGACCTTTATTCCATTTCGAGTATCTGGCCGGATCCGCGGAAAATCGCGGTTCTTCGCCCGCTAACCTATGAGAATGGATGCCGAGATCTTCTATGTGCTCGTCGGGTCCGTCATCGTGGCCGGCTTCGCTCGCTGGCGGCATTGGCCCGCGCCCCTCGTCGTGACGCTCGTGGCCATCGCCGTCGCCGGGGGCGCCTCGGTGCTATCGGCGCTCACCGGGACTGAGCTCCTCCCGAGCATCGTGGTCGATGGTCACGTCCTTCTCAACATCGCCCTGCCGCCGTTGCTCTACTCGGCCGCGCTCGACGTGTCCTTCGTAGGGTTCCGCCGCAGCCTCCCCCAGATCCGGCGGCTGGGGATCTGGCTCGTGCTCGTCACCGCGGCGGTCGTGGGGCTCGTCGCGTGGTGGCTGTTCCCCTCGCTCACCCTTCCCGGTGCCTTCCTCCTCGGTGCAATCGTCTCCCCACCGGACGCGGTTTCGGCAGCCGCCATCGGTCGTAAGCTCGGTCTTCCCCGACGGGTCATGACCGTGCTCTCCGGGGAGAGCCTCATCAACGACGCGACCTCGTTGACCCTCTATCGGGTGTTCGCGGCAATCATCGCAGGGACGGCGCTCACCGCGTGGGACGGCATCTGGCAGTTCATCGTGGCGGTCGTGCTCGGCGTTGCCATCGGCGTGCTCTTCGGCGCGCTCCTGCACCAGTTGCGCATGCGGTTCTCCGACGCCGTCGTCGTGGGGACCTTTGGGCTGCTCGTGCCCTTCGGGGCCTATGCGATCGCCGAGCACCTCGGCGGTTCCGGTGTGCTCGCCGTGGTGACGATGGGGTTCTTCGTCGGGTTCAACTCGCCGAGGACGGACTACACGACGCGTCAGCAGGAAGCGCCGCTGTGGCTCTCGATGGACTTCCTGCTGGAGAGCTTCGTCTTCGCGTACATCGGCCTGCAGCTGCCTCGTGTGCTCACCGACCTGGGAACAGAGTCGGCGGAGGAGCTGCTGCTGCTCTCCGGTGTCATCCTCCTCGTCGTGCTGTTCGTGCGCCCGGCATTCATCTATCCCGTGAACGCGTGGGCGCAGATGCGCGAGCGGCAGCGATTGCGCCGCCTTGACGCGATGGTCGCCTCCGGGCGATTCGAGCGGATGCAGGAGAAGAACAAACCGGGGCGGCGCGCGGCGACCCCCGAGGAGATGCGCGAGCGCATCAAGGAGCCGCATCTGAGCTGGAAGGACAACGCCGTCATCTCCTGGGCGGGGATGCGCGGCGTCGTGACGCTCGCAACGGCCCTCGCCGCGGCGGACATCGCGGCGCTCCCCTCGGAGCCCTCCCGTGCGATCGTCGTCGTCGCCTTCGTCGTCACGGTCGGCACGCTTCTCCTGCAGGGGCTCACACTGCCCGTGCTCATCCGTGCGCTGGGCATCGCGAGTGACGTCGATAAGAAGAAGGACGCGAAGGACCTCGCCGCCGTGCGTGCCCGGAGCAAGGAGGTGGGCACCGCGTATCTGGCCGCGCGCCGTCGCGACTGGGAGGCGAAGTACGGGCCGTCGCAGCTGAAGGTGTTCGACGCGTACACCAAGCGCATGACGAAGATCGTCACCGAGACCGACCGCCAGCAGGTGGAGGAGGATTCCGTCCCGCGTCCCTCCTACGAGGATCTCGTTGCCCTCATGAAGGGCTGGCTGCACGTGCGGCGCGAGACGCTCCTCGCCGAGCGCGATGCGGGGAACATCGATGAGGAGCTCATGCGCGATCTCATCGCGGCGATGGATGCGGAAGAGCTCGCTCTCGATGCGCGGACCGCGACGCGTCCGCTCGATCGGGCGTAATCGCTGCGCTTCGCTCTCCGCGTGCGCGGACACGCGATGTGTGCGGAGGGGGTCTGGGTAGAGCTGGTCTCCGCGCGGACGGTTCGCGCGGAGACCAGCTCGTGCGATGGCGACCCGTGCGGCGGAGACGACGAAGGGGCCGACGGAATCATCCGTCGGCCCCTTCCGCTGTGCTCGGAGGCGAGCGGATTCTTTACTGCAGCACGCACTCCGTGGCGGCGCTGGTCATGATGTCGGTGAGAGCCGTCTGCGTGTCCGTGCTGATCGCCGCATCCTCACCCTGGGCGATTGTGCGGAGGTCGCTGTCGGAGATGTCCGACTCGGCGATCTTCTCGGAGAGGCAGTCGATGATGTCGCTGTTGAGCGCATCGCTGATCCCCTGCTCCTCGACGATCTTCTGGAGTCCGGTCGAGATATCCTCGGCGCTGGGCCGACCGCTCGCGCCGGCGCTGCTCCCGCAGCCAGACAATCCGAACGCCAGCGCAGCGATGGGAAGGGCGAGCAGGAGGCGCGAGGTGCGAGTCGTCTTCAACATGTCTCCAGGCTACACACCGTCATAGAAAGTCAATAGAGGACTCACGGGGTAACGCAGGGTGAACTCCTGGGGTGGCCGTCCGCCGTCGTCGTGTTTCGCCGCCCCCTCCCGCGTCCCGCCGCCCCCTCCCGCGTCTCGCCGAACCACCCATCTGGTACCGACCCACCCAGGTAATTGCGTGAATACCTGGGCGGCTGGGTGGGATGTGGGTGGGTGGGCGGACGAGCGTGGGGTGGGTGGATGGACGGACGAGCGCGGGGGTGGATGAACGCGGAGGCGCGGCGATCGCATCAATCCTGCGTCCGCGGCGGAACGAGCACGAGGAGATCCCCGATCTCGCAGTCGAGCGCATCGCAGATGGCGCGCAGGGTAGAGTAGCGGATCGCGCGTGCTCGATCGTTCTTGAGCACGGAGAGATTGACGATGCTCACGCCGACCCGGCTGCTCAGCTCCGTGAGCGTCATCCCGCGGTCGGTGAGCAGCTCGCCAAGCCGGCAGTGGATGCCGGTGGACTCCTCCTCGTACGGGGTCACACGAGCCCTTCGGTGTCGCGCTGGAGGCGGGTGCCCGCCTCGAACGACGCGAGAAGTGCGACCATGCCGAGAGCAACTCCCCACGGGGCCAAGTTCACCTTCATCCCGAATATCCAGGCGCCATCGATCGCCCAGCCTGTGTCGCGGGTCATCTCCATCGTTCCGTCCGCGATGAACCGCAGCGTCTCGGACTCCCCGATGGCGTGGAGGAAGGGCGCGACGGCGCCACTGAGGAGGACCGCCACGGTGACGGCGAACAGCACCCAGACGAGTGCCCGAGCGAAAGGGCTGCCGGCGAGCAAGCGTCGGGGGAGGAGGAATGCTGCGAGGCAGAGCCCGAGTCCGAGCGTCGAGCTCAGGATGAGTTCCGCGACGATGAGCCAGCGTATGCCGAGGGGCAGGTCGGTCACGGTCAATGAGGAAAGCGTGCGGGAGAGCTGCTGCACGTGGCTCAAGGAACCGTCCTCCTCGGTGACGGGTGCGCCCTGCAGGACGAGGCCGAGATCGGTGAGATCTATGGAGGGTGATGTCAGTGTGTGGATGCAGCGGATGACGAGGAAGGCGAGGAGGATGATGGCGACGCCGACTGCTCCCCAGGAGATCGTGCGGAGGATTCCTCGTTCGAGACGGGCGGTTGTGGAGTGCGCGGATGTCATGTTACCTCCGTTACTTATCGACTATCGTTATTATCGACAGTCGTTAAGCTAATCTCGCTCCTTCGCGCTGTCTACCCTCTCTTCGTTCCTCTCCAGCGAGCCACCCACATCGCGCCGAGCCCCCCACGTAACTACGCGAATACGTGGGCGGCTGGGTAGGAACTGGGTGGTTCGGCGGTGACAGCGCCGGCAACCCCGGCGGGGAACGATGAAG
>JAATFJ010000113.1 GCA_015655255.1 Actinomycetales bacterium
CGTCGCCGCGGCCGTGCTCGACGCCTGAGCCGTGCCCGAGTCCCGGCGCACTGCGTGGTCCCGCGCCTGCCCCTCACCGCTGCTCGTAGAGGACCACGGATGAACCGGGGCCCTGCCATTCGATCTCTCCCGCGAATCCCTCCTCCTCGAGAAGGGCGCGATCCTCCGCGACGATCTCCGGATCGGCGGAGCGCAGCGAGACGACCCAGAGCCGATCGTGCCCGGCCATGCGGTCGTGCGCATCGGCGAGCAGAATCGAGTACCCGTCGAAGGTGCCTGTCTCCGCACCCGTCCCGTCTGCGGTGATGTCGTCGAGCCCGGCGAGGGCTTCCGGGTATCCCGCTGCGATGCGACGCGCCGTGTACATCTCGGGATCTCCGCCGGGGCGATGCGGGGTGAAGTAGACGGCGTCGCCGGGCCTCGCCTCCGCGGCGACGGTCTCCGCCGCCATCGCCCAGTCGCTTCCCGACTTCGCGAAAGGCAGACGCTGGGACACGATGACGACGACGCAGGAGACGGCGTAGACGAGGACGAGGATCCGCGCGATGACGCGCCGCTGGAGCGCGCGCATCCCCAGGGCGATGAGGAGCGCCATAGCGGGCGCGGCGAAGGTGAAGTAGCGGGGGTTGTACATCGGCGAGGCCACCACGGAGTAAGCCGCGACGAGAACGGCGGGGAGCACGGCCCAGGGCAGTGTGAGGCCGAGGAGCATCCGTTTGTCGTCGCCGCTGCGCGCGGGCCGGACGAGGGCCAGGAGGACGAAGCCCAGTCCAAGGACGGCGGCGAGCACGCTCGCCGCCTGCCAGATCAGCGTGAACCAGCCGGGGGCGACCGGCTCCGCGGGAAGCGGACCGAGGAAGCTCTGCTCGTTGAGCGTGGGCGTCTCGCCGAGGAAATTCTCGTTGATGAGGAGCTTGCGCAGGATGCTCAGCGGGTTACGGTCCCCCTCCGTACCGATCTGCGACTGCTGCGAGCGCGTCAGCAGGAGAAGCGGAAGGCTGAGCAGGGCCGCCGCGACAGCCGCGGAGAGATAGCCCGCCCAGACGGCGCGACGACGGAGGAACAGGACGAGGACGGTGACGCCGTGCGCGAGGACGAGCAGAGCGAGGTAGACGTTGACGACGACACCGAGGGCGGCGATGACCGCATACCCGCACCAGGCGAGGGCGCGGCGGCGGGCGAGCGCGACGGAGAACACCACCGTGGCCCATACCGCGAGGAGCGCGGAGAGGGCGAAGGGCCGCGCCTCGATGCCCGCCCAGGTGAGCCGAGGCAGGGCTGCGGCGACGAGCCCCGCCGTGAGAGCAGTGCTGACGGAGGCATGCCTCTTCGCGAGCACGAACACGCCAAGCGCCGTGCCGCCGACGATGAGCGCGCTCAGCGCGCGCACGGCGAAGGCGGAATAGCCGAAGACTCCGATCCACACCTTGAGCAGCGCATAGTAGGCGCCGTGCACGGCGTCGATAGTGCCGAGGAGGCGCCAGAGTTCCGGCCACTCCCGGCGCGCCGCCGAGATCGACACCGCCTCATCGGTCCAGATCGAGATGCCTCCGGCGCCGAGCAGCGCGATCCCCGTGGCAACGAGGAACACGAGCGCAGCCGGCCCCCACCTCCGCAGCACACCGGCGCCGTTCCTCCTCGCCGTCTGCGCATCCGGCATCCGTGTGTTCGTCGTCCCCTGCACACTCGTCATCGTCCGTCCCCTCGGCTCCCCGACGCTGCTTCGCCGCACGCCGCATGACTTGTTCGACCACCCCAG
This sequence comes from Actinomycetales bacterium, assembly GCA_015655255.1. The sequence continues at coordinate 1,760 of JAATFJ010000113.1, forward strand.
TAGTCGATATCCTGGCACAGGGAAATGCGGCGCGCGAGGCTGAGCGAAAGGCAGTGCGTCCGTTCGACGGAGCGAGGGGTCGCCCGTCGAGCTCAGCGGGGAGAGCGATGTCAATCACGGTGGTCGTGCCGACGTACAACGAGTCGTCCAATGTCGCCGAGCTTGTGCGGCGACTGCAGGAGACCCTGGCCGGTCGCGATGCCGAGGTCATCTTCGTCGACGACAGCACCGACGACACCCCGGAGGTCGTCCGCGCCGTGGCGCGCGAGGCGCACATCCCCGTGCGCCTCCTGCACCGCAAGGTCGCGACGGGCGGACTCGGCGGCGCGGTCGTCGAAGGGATTCGCGCGGCCTCCTCCGATATCTGCGTCGTCATGGACGGCGATCTGCAGCATCCTCCCGAGACCATCCTCACGATGCTCGACGCCTTCGCGGCGACGCACGCCGATGTCGTTGTCGCCTCCCGCTACGTGGGCACAGGTTCCGCCCGCGGGCTCGCCGATGCCTCACGCGTGCTCGTCTCCCGCGCCTCCACGCTGCTCACCAAGGCCATGTTCCCCGTGCGGCTGCGCGAGGTCTCGGACCCCATGACGGGTTTCTTCCTCGTGGATCGGCGGGCCATCGACATCGAGGGGCTCAAGCCCCGGGGCTTCAAGGTCCTCCTGGAGATCCTTGCCCGCAAGCCGCTGCACGCGACGGAGGTGCCCTTCGACTTCGCCGAGCGCTTCTCCGGGGAGTCGAAGGCCTCCCTCCGCCAGGGGCTGCACTTCCTCCTGCAGCTCACGGGCCTACGCTTCGGGAAGATGTCCCTCTTCGCGATCATCGGCGGTATCGGCGCCCTCGCGAACCTCGGCATCATGTGGGTGCTCATGCGTCTGGGGCTGGGCCCCATCGTCTCGGCTGCGATCGCCGCGGAGATCACGATCGTCGCGAACTTCATCGCCCAGGATCGTCTCGTCTTCCGCGACATGGCAGAAGAGGCGGGTAGCGTCTGGAGGCGCTTCGCGAAGTCCTTCGCCTTCAACAACGCAGAGGCGCTCATCCGCATCCCCGTCCTCGCGATCCTCGTGAGCGCGTGGCATGTGCCCAGCATGCTCGCGGCCGCGCTCACGCTCGCCGCCGCGTTCCTGTTCCGCTTCGCGTTCCACTCCCTCGTCGTATACGCCCCACGGACGGCGAAGAAACGGGCGCTCGCCGCTGCACGGGCGCGCGGCACCGACCTCGCGCCCGCGGAGCCGCTCCCCTAGGCGGGGGAACGGCTCAGTCCTGGGACTCCTGCGCGTAGTACTTCTGCCGCCCGCGCTCAAGGCGCACCTTGTTGAGCACGATGCCGAGGACCTTACCTCCCGCGCCTTCGAGCGCGCGAATCGTCTCGGCGAGCTGAGCCCGCTGCGTGCGAGACGAGTCGACGACGATGACGACGCCATCGACGAGCGAGGAGAGCAGGCTCGCATCGGCGACCGTGAGCACGGGCGGCGAGTCGACGATGACGACGTCGTGCGTCGCCGCGGAGGCCTGAAGCACCTCATCGAAGGCGTGCGAGGTGAGGACGGAGGCGGAGTTCGGCGGGACGATGCCGGAGGTGAGGAGTTCGGGTCCCGTATCCCTCCAGTTGAGGATCGCCTGCTCGAGGGAAATCGATCCGCGCACGACGGTTGTCACGCCCACGGCGGGGTCGATGCCGAAGACCTCGCCCACACGGGGGCGACGGAGATCGGCGTCGATGAGCAGGGTGTGCTCGCCGAGGTCCGCGAGGGTCACGGCGAGGTTCGCCGCGAACGTCGACTTCCCCTCCCCCGGCATCGCCGAGGTGACAAGGATGACGGGCGTGGCCGCGTCCAG
>JAATFJ010000307.1 GCA_015655255.1 Actinomycetales bacterium
AGCTTCGGGGTGCTGACCTCGAGGAATCCGTTGCGCCGGAAGGTGTCCCGGACGCTGGCGGTCGCCACGGCGCGTGCGACGACGGTGCGCCTGGCCTGCTCGCGCTGGATGAGGTCGAGGTAGCGGGCGCGCACCCGGCTCTCCTCCGAGAGCTCCTTGTACATGTTGGGCAGCGGCAGCACGGCCTTCGTCGCGATGCGCCAGTCGTCGACCATGATGGACAGCTCGCCGCGGCGGCTGGAGATCACCTCGCCGTGGACGAAGACATGGTCGCCGAGGTCGACGAGCTCCTTCCATTCCGCGAGCGATTCCTCGCCCACGGAGGCGAGGGAGACCATCGCCTGGATGCGGGAACCATCACCAGCCTGCAGCGAGGTGAAGCAGAGCTTTCCGGTGTTGCGGCTGAACACCACGCGTCCGGCGATGCCGACGACGAGGCCCGTCTGCGTATCCGGCTCCAGCGCGCCGTACTCCGCGCGCAGGGCGGGGATCGTGTGCGTGACGGGGACGCCGACAGGGAAGGCCCCGCCTCCCGCGTCGACCCGCTTCTCGATGAGTCGCTGCCGCTTGGCGAGACGGACGGCCTTCTGCTCGAAAACCTCCGCCTGCTCGGCGGTGTCGGCAGTGTGGTCTGCGGGCGCGGCGGACGCGTCGGTCATTACGGGCTCCTCGGAAAGTCTGTGTTCACTTTACCGGGCCGCACTCCCCCATCCGCCGCGCGCACGTGGGTAGCCTCGAAGAATGAGCCTCCGCACGCACCTCCGTACGCTGGCCGCGGGAGCGTGCGGACTCGGCCTGGTCCTTCTCCTCCCCGCTCCGGCGAGCGCGGACACCGACGTCAACGACTTCGACTACTCCTCCTGGGATGCCCGCTACGATGTCTCGCTCGATGACGACGGGCGCGCCCGCATGCATGTGACGGAGACGCTCACCGCCGAGTTCCCAGACCGCGACCAGAACCGCGGCATCGTCTACGGCCTCGCGGAACGCTATGAAGGCGCAAGTCTGGACACGACGGTTCTGTCCGTCACCGATGAGAGCGGATCGGCGGTCCCGTACGAGACCGACAGCGACGATGGCCTGCTCTACATCCTCACGGGTACGGACGAGTACGTCCACGGCACCACCACCTACGTCATCGAGTACGAGATGCGCGACACGATCCTCGCCGCCGACACGGGCGTCGACGAGTTCTACTGGGATCTCCTTCCTCTCGACAGCACCCAGGACATCGGCGCGTTCCACGCGGAGATCGTCTTCGACACCAACCTCAGCGCTCATCTCACCGGTGACGCGCGGTGCTACGAGGGCACGCTCGGGGAGAATCGCGAGTGCCCCCTCGACGCGCCGCAGACGACGGACGGGCGTGCAGTGTTCACCGTCGATTCTGGCGCGCGCACCGCGGGAGACGGCATCACCGTCGCGATCGGCTTCGATGCGGGCACCGCCGTCCAGCCGCCCGCGCGCCTCCCCAACCCTACGCTCGATATCGGGCCCCTCGCCGTCGGCGGAGCCTCCCTCGCCGTCACCGCCGCGGGAATCGGAGGATTCGTCGGCTTCACCCGGAGACGCCGCCGCGCGACGGGTGTCGTCGTCGCCCAGTACGAGGTCCCCGCCGATCTTCCGCCGCTCGTCGCGGCTCCGCTCCTCTCGCACGCACAGGCGGTCGTCCCCGCCGAGATCATCCACCTCGCGGTGAACGGCGTCCTGCGCGTGGAGGAGAGGCAGAGAAAGAAGCAGAAGAAGACGCCGCGACTCCAGCTGCGTCGCGGCGACGATGCGCGAGTTGGCGACCCACTCGATGCGGCCATGCGCGACGCGCTCTTCCTGACCGCCTCGGCAGAGGACGTCGCTCGCCTGCCCGCGTCGAGCGAAGCGTTCGCGGGCCGAATGGCGGCCCTCCAGCTCCGCGGCGTGCAGGAGGCCGCCTCCCGCGGATTCACGACGCGGGCGCGCAGTCGCGCCACCATCGTCCTCCAGTCCCTCTCCCTCGTGCTCCTCGCCGTGGCGGGAGCGTTCCTCATCGCGGCGGGGATCGCAGGGCGCGAGCCTCAGGTCGGGACGGTCATCGTCTTCCTCCTCGCCTTCGCCGCCGCCGTGGTCGGCAGCATCATCGCGTTCTCGCGACACACGGTACTCACGCCGGAAGGGGCGCGACGTCACGAGCACCTGCTCGGGGTGCGCGAGTTCATCCGGGTCGCCGAGGCGGATCGCCTCCGCATGCTGCAGTCCTACACGGGGGCGGAACGACGCTCCGACGGCTCCGTCGACATCCTGCACCTCTATGAGAGGCTGCTCCCCTACGCCATGCTCTTCGGGCAGGAGCGTGAGTGGGGCGATGTCCTCGAGACCGCCTACGCGACAGCGCCGCAACCGCCGAGCTGGGTGGAGACGAGCGTCGGCATCAGCATCGGCACACGGATCGCCGCCTTCTCCTCCGCCGCCCAGTCGGCGGCCACGTACTCCGCCCCGTCAGCGGACACGTCCTCCAGCACGGGCGGTTCCTTCGGCGGCGGGTTCTCCGGCGGCGGAGGCGGAGGCGGGTTCTCCGGCGGCCGCTGATTCGTCGTCCCCCGCCCTCCCCCGCGCGCCCCTCTCGTCTCCCGTCATCTGCCCCCGCGCGCCGCCTCACGAAGCGCGGAAGCGACAAACAGAGGCAAACGAGAGGACGGGAGAGGCACGGGCGAGGAGGACAGGAGCGAGGCTCGTCAGGGGAGGAGGGGGTCGGCGATCTCGCGGAGGCCGCGGTCGACGCTCGATTGCACAAGGGCGGAGAGGTACCCGCCCGCGTTCTCCACGCCGATGCCGCGGAGCAGCCCCGCTGCCTGGGCGACG
>JAATFJ010000279.1 GCA_015655255.1 Actinomycetales bacterium
CGCCGTCTCGGCTGCGGCGCTCGCCGCCGCGTCGGGCACCGCGGAGGAGGACATCGCCTGGTTGCGCGGAGCGCTGTCCACCGACGTCGCCGTGTGGCGCGAGGAGTTCGGCGCCGTCCGCGACGTCACGGGCCTTCAGACCGAGCAGAATGCGCTGCGCTACGAGGCGGTTCCCGTGACGATCCGCGTCGAGCGGGCGCGCGACGTCGAGATTATCCGCGCGATCGCCGCGGGAATCCGCGCGGGGGCGGCGCTCACGGTGAGCAGCGCGGCACCGCTCGCCGCCCCTCTCCGCGCGTGGCTCGGCGGAACGGGCGTGACGGCCGTCGTCGAGGACGCCGCCGCCTGGGCGGGGCGCGCCGCCCGGCTCGCTCAGGCGGGAGGACGCATCCGTCTCGTCGGAGGCTCTCTCGCAGCGGTCTCCGTCCTCACGAAGGGATCACCCGCCGTGGCCGTCTACGCGGGACCCGTCGTTTCGGGTGGCAGGATTGAGATGCTCGCCTACCTGCGCGAGCAGGCGGTGTCGATCTCGGCGCACCGATTCGGTACGCCGCGTCGCTACGAGATCCCCACCCTCGCCCTGGGAATGAAGGCCGGATGAGACACAACCCCAACTACGCGCTCGACGACGTCGACCGCATCAGGGACCTCGTGCGCGAGAACCCCTGGGCGACGATCGTGAGCGCAGTGTTGGGGAAGGGGATCGTCGTCTCGCACTACCCCATGCTGCTCGACGAGGACGAGACCGAGGACATCGTGCTCCTCAGCCATGTGGGACGCCCCGACGAGAAGCTGCACGAACTGGGTGCGCACGAGGCCGTCGTCATCATCTCCGGGCCGCACGGCTACATCTCTCCGGGCTGGTACGACGGCGCCCCGGCCGTGCCCACGTGGAACTTCACCGTCGCGCATCTGTACGGCGTCCCCGAGGTCCTCGGCAACGAGGAGAACCTCACGGTGCTCGACCGGCTCGTCGCGCACTTCGAGAAGGAGCTCCCCGAACCCTTCCTCATGCGCGGGACACGGGAGAACGCCGCCTACGCTGAGCGCATCGTGCGCGGGACGGTGGGCTTCCGGATGCGCGTGACGCGCATCGAGGCGAAGGACAAGATGAGCCAGGGGAAGCCGCCGGAGGTGCTCGACACCGTGATCGCCCACCTCCGCGCCCCGGGGCCCTACGCGAACGCCCGCCTCGCCGACCGCATGGCCGAGGTGCGCGGACGCACGGAGATCCCGTGAGCGACGCATCCCTCGTGCTGCGCGAGGTGCGTCCCTGGGGGGCGTCCGACGCCGTCGATGTCGTCATCCGCGGCGGCGTCATCGCCGAGATCGCGCCCACCGGCACGGCGCGGGGCGGGGAGATCGTGGAGGCGGCGGGCCGCCATCTCGGCCCCGGTCTCTGGGATGCGCATGTGCACTTCACGCAGTGGAGTATCCGGCAGGGGCGGCTCGACCTCAGCGCCACGCAGAGCGCGGCGGATGTCCTCGGCATCGTGCACGCGGCGCTTTCCTCCGGTGCACCACGGACGCACGGCATCCTCGTGGGCTACGGCTTCCGAGACGGACTCTGGCCCGTGCCCGCGACGCGAAACGATCTCGAAGAGGTCACCGGCCCCGTCCCCGTCGTCCTCATCAGCGCTGACCTGCACTGCGCCTGGATGACGTCCTCGGCGGCCGCGCTGCTGCACGTCTCCCTCGATGGGACCGGCATCGTGCGGGAGGCGGAGTGGATGGCGGCGCTGCAGATCCTCGATCGCTGGTCGGCGCCCACGATGGACGCCTATCGCGCGACGGCGGAGGACGCCGCGCGCCGCGGTGTCGTGGGTATCGCGGAATACGAGAACGCCGACAACCAGACGGAATGGCCCGCGCGCGTCGCGGCGGGTGTGACGAGCCTGCGTGTCGAGGCCTCCGTCTGGCCGGACCGGCTGGAGGAGGTCCTCGCCGCCGGACTGCGGACGGGCGATGCGCTCGACGACGCGGGGCTCGTGCGCATGGGGCGGCTCAAGGTCATCGTCGACGGCTCTCTCAACACGCGGACGGCCTGGTGCTGGGATCCGTATCCGGGCCGCGACCCACACTCCGCCCACGCATGCGGGGTGGAGAGCGTGCCGATCTCCGAGTTGCGCCGCCTGCTCGCACGCGCGACGGCGGGTGCGATCCCGCCCGCCGTCCACGCGATCGGCGACAGGGCGAACACCGAGGTGCTCGACGTCTTCGCCGCGCTGGGGACGGGCGGCGTCATCGAGCACGCGCAGCTCCTCCGGCGGGAGGACATCCCCCGATTCGCGGCGCTGGGCCTCGCCGCAAGCGTCCAGCCCGAGCACGCCATGGACGACAGGGACGTGGCCGAGCACTACTGGGCGGGCCGCACGGACCGCACCTTCGCCTTCGCGGCGCTGCACGCGGCGGGCGCGGAGCTGCGCCTCGGATCGGACGCCCCCGTCTCGCCCCTCGACCCCTGGGTCGCGATCTCCGCGGCCGTCACGCGCCGCCGCGACGGCCGCGCGCCGTGGCATCCCGAGCAGAGCCTTCCTCGCGAGGTCGCCCTCGCCTCCTCCGCGCGATCGCGCGTGCGGGTGGGCGAGCCCGCCGACCTCGTGCTCACCGATCGCGACCCGCTCACGAGCGCGGAGGACGCGCTGCGGGAGATGCCCGTCGCCGCGACGCTGCTCGGCGGACGGTTCACCTGGAGGGATCTGTAGGCGCGTTCTTCGGGCGTCGTCAGGGCGTCGTGTGTGCGTCGAGGAAATCGAGCGTATCCGCGAGCGCCTGCTGCGCATCCGCGCCGTCGAGCTGGAACTGGTATTCGTGCGGCAGGGACGGCGCGTGGGTGCGCGGCCAGAACAGGGTCGTGACGTCGACGCCGAGACGATCGAGCGTCTGCGACAGCGGGATGCCCTGCGACCAGGTGAGGGGATCGCCGTTGCCGCCGCTGACGAAGGTCGGTGGGAAGTCCTCGGTGACCCAGTTGATCGTCGACATCGTCGATCCCGTCGATCCCAGCGCCCAGTACCGGCTGCCCGAGTAGGCCCACATCGTCACCTGGAAGGCACGGGCGAGCGCGCCGTCGAGATCGGAGAGCGCGCGCAGATCGTAGACGCCGCAGTGCAGGATGGTGCCCGCGAGCTGATCGGGGGTGAGCGCGGGCTCGATGCCGAGGAGCCGCGCATACTCCGTGTTCGTCGTGAGGGCGGCGAGTTGGCTTGCGAGCTGTGCCCCCGCGGAATCGCCCGCGAGGAAGATCTGGTTCTCGTCGACGCCGAGTTCTGCGGCATGGTCCTGCACATAGCGCAGGGACTCGTTGAGCTGTGTGACCGCGGTGGGGTACGTGCCTTCGGGGCCGAGCGTGTAGTAGACGCCGATGGTCGTGTATCCCTCTGCGGCGAGGACGCGCAGATACGGGTCGACATCCTCCTTCGAGCCGGAGATCCACGCGCCGCCGTGGATCCAGAGGATGGTGGGGAGCGGCGCCCCGTCCGCGGAGGCGGGCGTGAAGACGTCCATCGTCGTATCGGCGGGACGCTCGTCTGCGGTGCTGTAGGCGACGTCGCGGGTCTCGATGATCTCCGCATCGGGCTGATGGCGGTTCATCTCCTCCTGGTTCGCGAGGCCGCCCTGCGTGAACTGGGCGCGGATGAGCAGGGAGATCGGCCACGGCGAAAGTGATGTGGCGAGAGAGACGAGCAGGACGAGCCCGGCGATCGCACCGAGGACGATCGTGAAGCGTCGGCGTCGCCGCGATCTCCGTGCGGGTTTCCGCGAAGCGCGATCGTCGTCCGGTGTCTCGGTCATGGATTCCCCTCCGGGAAACAGTGTGCCAGGAGTGGGACCTGCGTCGGGGCCGGGACGCGCTCCGTACGCTCAGCCGGAGAACGCGACCCCGCATTCGGCGCAGAACTTCGCCTCGAAGCGGTTGACCGCGGAGCAGGAATCGCAGGTCTTGTCCTGCACGAGGCGGGAGCCGCACTCGCCGCAGAACTTCCCGCCGTTGGTCTGCGCCCCGCACGAGGGGCAGCGCGGCTGCGCCTGCTGTCCGACGGCGATACCGGCGACGATGTCCGTGCTCGCGAGCTTCTCGCGGAGCTGGATGCTGCGGCCCTCCGCCTGCAGGCGGGCGAGCTCCTCGGAGACGACGGGGGAGCAGCGGGCGCACTGCCCGATCTCCGTGTTCCAGCACACGTCGTCGCACACCCAGTCGCCGCATCCTCGGCACTGGTGGAAGTTCGGGGAGATCTCGGCGACGGCCGCGCGCAGCGCTTTGTCCTTCCCCGCCGAGTTGGTCCCGCGGTCGAGGATCTGATCGGCGGCACTGGTGAGGTTCGACAGCGCGCCGCCGAAAAGATTCCCGACGCCGCGGAGGAGGTTCTGCCCGGCCTGCCGGGAGTCGCGCTGGAAGGCGGAACGATAGCCGTTTCCGCAGCGCTCGCACCGGAACTCGAACTGATACCCGTCGCTGTTGGACAGATCGTTGTAGTTGTCGGTGAAGGGAATGATGTCGGTCACGCGAAGATGCTCCCCACTGCCCGGTCGTCTCGGGCGCTCTCGTCCGTTCGATAGGTCGTGCAACGCGTGGATGGTGTCCTCGCGTGGTATCCCCAGCGTTATGTTAGCTCCGGTTTCCGGAGTGGATGCGCGAGAGATCAGCCGCGTGAGAGCGGTGTCGCCGCACTTTCCGGGAGGGGCCGTGTGCTTTTCCGGACGAGCAGCTTGGCGGTGAGTGCGATGCTGCTCGGGTCGATCAGCTGATCGGTGGCCCTCAGGCCGAGCAACCTCAACGCCTCCGTCGCCATTCGTCTCATCGGCTGGCGAATCGTCGTCAACGCCGGTTCGACGTAACGGCCGAACTCGATGTCATCGATGCCAGTGACCTGGATGTCTTCGGGGACACGGGCGCCCGCGGCCCGGCATCCCCGAAGGACTCCGATGGCGATGAGATCGTCGGCGCAGACGATCGCCTCGGGCCGCTCGGCGTGGCCCGCGGCGAGCAGGGCCGTGGCCGCCTCCTCGCCGCTCGTCACCGAATACGTTCCGAAGATCGTCCATTCATCGCGGACCTCGATGCCCACGGCCCGCGCATGGGCGAGAAAGCCTGCGAGCCGGTCCCGCGTCGAAGAGTTGTCCCGTGCGCTCGTGACGAAGGCGGCCTTGGTCACCCCCGTGGCGCGCAGATGCGCCACGATCAGTCCGAGTGCTGCATGGTCGTCGAGCCCGACCCAGTCGGTGCCCGGCACATCGACACGGCGATCCAATTGCACGAGGGGGGCGACCATCGCGGCCTGGGCTACGGCATCGACGGAGTGGATCTCATGCGTGGGACTGACGACGATGCCGTCGACATGGCGTTCGATGAGCGAGCGGAGGTGCTGCGCCTCGCGCTCCGGATCCTGCCGCGAGTCGCACAGCAGGAGCTGTTTCCCTTCGCTCTGCAGGACGCTCTCCATGCTGTCGACGAGACTCGTGAAGAAGGGGTTGAGGATGCTGGGGATCACCATTCCGACGGTGTCCGTGCGCTGGGTGCGCAGCGCGCGGGCGATCCCGTTCCCCGCGTAGCCGAGGTCCTTGGCCGCCTTCTGCACCCGTCGGGCGACATCCGGTGTGACGGGGCGCGACGCGGAGAGAGCGCGTGATGCCGATGCCACCGAGACCCCGGCGCGCTCGGCGACCTCCGCGAGTGTGACCGCCATGACGGTTCCCTTCTCGTTTTCCTCGATCGTGCTCCATCGCGGCAATCCATTGCCGTCCGACGACGGCGCGCCGTTCCGGATTTTACACGCTGAAAACATAACCGACACAGAAGCGATCCCTTTCGTGATTGATACTTGCGGAATCCCGTTTTGGAAATCGATTACCGGAGTAGTCATGACCCTCATCCCCGTCGACGACTCGTCAGCGCATCCGGTCGCCGTGCGGACCGTCACCGGCGTCGTCTCGAGCGACAGCCTGGGATTCACGCTGCCGCACGAGCACCTCATCAACAGCATCGAGAGCGGCGGTCTTCGTCCGGACCCCGACTTCCCGGAGATCTTCGAGCTGCCGATGAGCCCGGAATTGGCGTGGGTCATCCGGGACCGGCCGCTCGCCAATCGAGACAACTGCGTCCTCGACGATCCCGAGGACGCCGCGGCGGAGCTCGCCCATTTCCGCTCCTTGGGCGGCGCGACGGTCATCGAGGTCACCTCCCAGGGGCAGGGACGCGACCTCGACGCCCTCGCTCGGTTGTCCCAGGAGACGGGCGTGCAGATCATCGCCGGCGGAGGCTGGTACCTGGAGCGGTTCCATCCGGATATCACCGCGACCGGCAGCATCGACGAGTTGCTCGCCGAGCTGCTTCTCGACGAGGGCACCGCGGCGGGCGCCGCGCCGGGGGTCATCGGCGAGATCGGCATCTCGCCCGCTTTCACCGAGCGGGAGGAGCGCTCGTTGCGTGCGGCCTGTCGGCTGCAGCGCATTCGCGGCGTACCTCTGTGGATCCACCTTCCGGGGTTCGTACGGCACGGCGCGCGCGTCCTCGACGTGGTCCTCGAGGAGGAGGGCGTTCCCGCCTGCTCGGTCGTGCTCTGCCATATGGATCCCTCCGGTACGGACCCGGATTACCAGCGTGCGCTCGCCCGTCGCGGCGTCTGGCTGGAATTCGACATGATCGGGATGCCGTTCCGCTTCAGCCTTCCGGGGGAGGGCCCGTCTCCTGCACCGCACGAGACGGCGGCGGCCATTGCGCGCCTCGTCGATGAGGGCACGGGAGACCGGCTGCTGCTCAGTCATGATCTCTTCCTCAAGGCGATGCTGCGCCGCAACGGCGGCAACGGGCTGTCCTACATCCCCGGGGTGTTCCTCGACGTGCTCATCGACGCGGGCATCGACGAGCGGATCGTCCGAGCCTTCAACACGACCAACGTGCGCACCCTCTTCGAACGGGCCGCACGCAGCGGAAAGGAATCCTGATGGCACGCATCCTCATCGCCGGCGAGAGCTGGATGACCACGAGCACGCATGTGAAGGGAGTGGACGAGTTCACCGTGCACTCCTACGTCGAGGGCGTCGCGCAGTTGCGTGCCGCCTTCGAGGCGGGCGGTCATACGGTGACGCATCTCCCCGGTCATCTCGTACCGGAGCAGTTTCCCGGCACGAAGGAGGAGCTGGACGCGTACGACATCGTGGTGCTCTCCGACATCGGGGCGAATTCCATCCAGCTCGCTCCGGCAGTCTTCGAACGCTCGATCCCGGGGACGGACCGGTTGCAGGAACTCGCCGAGTGGACGCGGGCGGGTGGCGCATTGCTCATGATCGGCGGCTACCTCTCGTTCACCGGCTTCCAAGCGCGGGCGTGCTACGCCGGAACCCCCGTCGCCGAGGTGCTCCCCGTGAGTCTCTTGGGGCATGACGATCGCATCGAGGCCCCCGCGGGTGTCGTCGCCACCGTGCTCGATGCCGCCCACCCCGCGCTCGGCGGTGCGGGGACGGAATGGCCCGCTCTGCTCGGGTACAACCGCACCGTCGCCAAACCCGGTGCTGCCGTTCTCGCGACGGCGGGCGAGGACCCGCTCGTCGCCGTCTGGGAGACAGGAGAGGGAAGGTCCGCGGTCTTCACGAGCGACTGCTCTCCGCACTGGGCGCCGCCCGCATTCTGCGATGAGTGGGCGGGGTATGCCCGGCTCTTCTCCGGGCTCGCGGACTGGTTGGCTGTGAGATGACGATCACCGTGTCCGCGCGGGCGACGGGAATGCTCGAGCGTTCCCGCGATGCGCTGGAGAGGTCGGCCGCGCATCCGCTCCTCGAATCGATGGCCGCGGGGACGATCGACGACGCCGTCTTCGCGCGCTATCTCGGTATCGAGGGCGCCTTCGTGCTCACCGCCGCCCGTGGGGTCGCGCTGTGCCTAGCCGCCGAACGCGAGGAAGAGACCATGCGCGAACTCGCACGCATCCTCGACGAGCTTCTGGGTGCTCAGCGTCGCTATTTCCTCCGCTACGGCGACGGGATCGACGGGCGGCGGAACCCGCTGCAGGAGTGCGTAGAAGACGCGATCGTTCGCGCGGACGCCGCAACCGTCACGGTGCTCCTCGCCGCCGCGGAGACCCTCTATGAGACCTGGGCGGTTCGTACCCTCGCGCGCGACGCGCAGCGCATCCCGCCCGTGCAGGAATGGATCGATCTGCACACCGCGGCGAGCTTCCGCGCCGGCGCCGCCTTCTGGCGTTCCGCCGTCGACCGCATAGCGCTGGAACGTATGAACGACGCCGCGCTCGATGACGTTTTCCGCGCTGCCCTTGCCGCCGAAGACGCGTTCCACTCCCTGCCCCTTCGGAAGGAGTCATGGTCATGAACACCGCGATCCTCGACGATCTCACGACGCTCGTGTCCTTCGGGCCGAGGTTCCACGGCGGTGCCGGCATCCATGCTGCCGCGGACTGGCTGGAGCAGCGTCTGCAGGCTGCGGGAGGAACCGTGCGCCGCCATCGGGTCGCCCTGCCCGGCTGGCAGCCCGGTGAGGGGTCCCTCGTGCGCATCACGACGCCCGTGGCGCGCGTGCTGCCGAGCTGGCCGATGCTCTGGTCGGGCGGACGCGAGGGAAGCCTCTTCGGGCGGGTCGTCCGGATGGGTGATCAGGGACTCTGGGGTGATTCGATGACGTGGACCCGTTTCGCCGTCATCGATGAGGACGGTGCGGTGCGCGCCTACCTGCACGGCCGGGACAGGGAACCCGCGGCGCCGCAGCCGCTGCCGTCGGGATCCGACCGTTTCGTCGCCCATCTGGCGATCGGGCGGGCGGACGCCGTGCAGCTGGGCGCCTGGATCGATGAGGGCACGACGCCCGTGGTCGAGGTGAGGTGCACAGCGGGAAGCGTCGACGCGGAGGCTGTGGCGGACAACCTCATCGTGGACATCCCCGGCTCATCGTCGACTGCCCCACTCGTCCTGCTCTGCGCGCATTACGACACCTTCTACAACACCGTCGGCGCCTATGACAACGGTTCCGGAACGATCGCCGTGCTTCATCTGGCCGAGCGATTCCTCGCGACGCCATCGCCGCGTGCGGTGCGCATGGTGTTCTTCACCGCGGAGGAATGGCATCTGGGTGGAGCGCGAGCGCTCGCCGGCGAGGAAGACCTCGGCGACATCGCCATGGCGATCAACATCGACGGCCTGGGGCGGGGGGATGTCCTCGAGGCCTTCGCCGCCCCGGAGCGGTTCGACGCCGCGACGCATTTCTCGATGGCCGACTATGCGGCACGCACGCGGGAGCGGCTCACGCTCTTCTCCCGGTTTCCGCCGACGACGGGCACCGACGATGCCGTGTTCTACCGTTCCGGCGTTCCGAGCCTGTTCCTCACCTTCAACGACCTGGAAAGGCTCCACCAGCCGAACGATCTGCCCAATCCGGGCATTGCGCGCAACATCGCCTGGACGCTCGGCCTCGTTGATCACCTCATCGCCGAGCTCGCGATTCCCGAGCGCGCGCAGCCTCCCGGAATCCTGTGAGCAGACGATGACGCACTCAGCGCAAGCCCTCGAGCGCATCCGCATCGGCGATGAGTCGACGATAGATGCTCTCCGCCTCCCCGATCCTTTCCACGGAGCAGCGCTCGTCCACCGTGTGCGGCTGATCCACGCCGCCGGGCCCGACGATGAAGACCGTGGGATGGAGGGAGGAGAGCGCCGCGGCATCGGTGAAGTACGACACCGCCCCGGTCTCGTGATCGCCGACGATCCCGGCGACGTGCTCGTGGATGCGCCGGGTCAGCGGCTGATCCGTGGGCGTCCAGACGGCCGCCAGATCGAGGAGCGTGTCGACCTCAGCATGCGGGACGAATGCCTCGATCGCCGCGGTCAC
>JAATFJ010000231.1 GCA_015655255.1 Actinomycetales bacterium
ACGATGCGGCGCAGGAGTTCATCAGGGCCGCGAGGGGGAAGCCCATCCGCCTGCTCGCCCACGAACCGGACGAGGTCGACGCGGAACACTATCGGCAGAAGCTCGACCACGCGATCCTGGCACACCGGCTGCCGGATGACAATGTGCTGTTCATCGAGATCGAGATCGCGGACAGTTCTGACTTCGAGGGGGCGCTGAACGTGCGAGGCGTCGATCGGTACGGGTATCGGGTGCTGACGGCGGAGGGCTCGACGGTGCCGAACGGCATCGCCTCGATCGCTCTGCATCTGCAACAGGAACTCGATTGCTCCTGCCATGTGTACTTCCGCTGGACGGAGGGCAATCCGTTCTCGAACCTCCTACGATTCCTCTTCTTCGGGGAAGGCGAGATCGCCCCGATGACTCGCGAGGTGCTGCGCGAGGCGGAGCCGGACATCGCGCGACGCCCGTGGGTGCACGTGGCCTAGGAGGGGCGGGGGAATCGGGGGGAGGAACCGGTTCCGCGGGCGATGATACGGGCGACCATGTCGTCGGCGGTGGTGTTCTCCCCGGGGCGATTGGGTTTCCCCGCCCCGTGGTAGTCGCTCGATCCCGTGACGATGAGGTCGTGCTCCTCCGCGAGCCTGCGCAGGAGGCGCTTGCCGTCCGCGGTGTTCTCGCGGTGATCGATCTCGAAGCCGCCGAGCCCTGCCGCGATGAGCTCCTCGATGAGCCACAGCGGCATCATGCCGTCGCGCCCGGACGTCGCGGGGTGCGCGATGACCGCCACTCCCCCCGCCTCGGTGAGGAGACGGACAGCGGTGAGCGGATCGGGCGCGTAATGGGGCTCGTAGTAGCCCTCGCGCGGGTGAAGGATGCCGTTGAACGCCTCCGTGCGATCGCGGACGATCCCGCGGGCGATCAGCGCGTCGGCGATATGTGGGCGCCCGATCGTCGCATCCTCCTTTGTCTGCGCGACGACGTCGATCCAGTGCAGGTCATAGTCGCGGGAGATGTTGCGCACGATGCGTTCGGCGCGTCCGATGCGGTCATCGCGGATGCGGTCCGTCTCCGCGCGGAGGGCGTCGTCATCGGGGTCGAAAAGATACCCGAGGACGTGCACGCTGCGCCACTCGTGCTTCGCGGAGAGCTCCATACCGGGGAGAAGCGTCATGCCCCGCGCCGCCGTGGCCACGGCCGCCTCGTCCCAGCCGCTCGTGCGATCGTGATCGGTGAGGGCGATCGTGCGGAGGCCGACCGCCTGCGCCTGCGCGACCACGCGAGACGGCGATTCCGTTCCGTCCGAGTGGTTCGAGTGCAGGTGGAGATCGCTGGGTCCCGAAAACCCTTGCGCCTGGTGATCCGCCATCCCCCGAGCGTATCGCGGGTGGCCGCCAGAGCTTTCTCAGCGCCGCCGTCTAGGCTCGTGACGATGCTTCGTCTTATCGGGATCCTCGTCACGATCCTTTTCACCATCGCGACCGCCGTCGTCGTCTGGCCGCAGTTCTTCCATCTGGAGCAGACATATCCCTTCGCCCAGCTCGTCGCCTTGCGCGGCGTCCTGCTCGCGGCGTTCCTCGTGATCGCTGTCCTCGCGCTCCTTCTGCTCTTCGCGAAGCCGCTGCGCGGTTTCGCCGCCTCGATCGTCATCGTCGCGCTGCTCGGCGCGGCCGCGACGATGGGCATCGGTCTCGTCCGCGGGGTCAGCACGGGTGCGCTGCCGGAGAAGGGCGCGGACAGCGTGCGGGTCATGACCTGGAACACCGCGGGCGAGGCGGTGTCGGCGGATGAGATCACCACGGAGATCCTCGCGCAGAGCGCGGACATCGTCTCCCTCCCCGAAACGGAGGAGTCGGTGGGCGAACGCATCGCGCTCATGCTGCGCGAGCAGGGGCATCCCATGTGGGTGCACCATGTGCAGTTCCACACGGATGTGGAGAACGGGCCGCAGGCGTGGTGGACGACCATCCTCATCTCCGCCGATCTCGGGGACTACTCGGTCATCGAATCCTCCGAAGACGGATCGAGCAACACGAGTTCCGTGCCGAGCGCGGTCGTCATGCCCGTCGACGGCACCGGGCCGACGGTCGTGGCCGTGCACGCCGTGGCACCGCGGCCGGACGCCATGGAGCAGTGGCAGTCCGATCTGCGCTGGATCGCGGACCAGTGCCCCGAGGGCGACTTCATCCTCGCGGGGGACTTCAACGCGACGCTCGACCATATGGCCTCGCTCGGCGTCGACGGC
>JAATFJ010000226.1 GCA_015655255.1 Actinomycetales bacterium
ATCGCGCTCTCCACCGTGCATCGGCTCATCTCCCGACTCACTGCCGAGGGGATTCTCATGCGCATGCCGCGCCATGCCTATGCGATCGGTCCGCGGCTCTGGGAGTTCGGCGAGCTCTCCCCGCTCGCGTTGCGCCTGCGCGAGACCGCGACGCCCGTGCTGCTGCGGCTGTACGAGGCAACGTCGGAGAACGTCCACCTCGCCGTGCTCGACGGCGCGAGCCCGGCGACGGCGACCGCCCTGTATATCACCCGGCTCACGGGACCGCATTCCATCCCCACCCTCAGCAGAGGCGGCGGCCGCCACCCCCTACACACGACGGGTGTAGGGAAGGCCCTGCTCTCCACGCGCGACCACCAGTGGCTGGAGAACTTCTTCTCCAGCCCGCTGGAACGGGAGACGACGCATTCCATCGTTGATGAGCGCACCCTCCGCGACGATCTGCAGCGCACGCGCAGCCGCGGCTATGCGCTCACGCGCGAGGAGATGACGCTGGGCAACATCTCCGTCGCCGCGCCCCTCGGACACGTCGAGGGACTGCCCCCGACCGCCCTCGGCGTGGTCGTGGACATCACGCGTGCCGACGAGCGCGCCCTGGCCCCGCTCGTCGTGCAATCCGCGCGGGAACTCACCCGCTCACTGCGCCTCGCGCACGGCGCCTGATCCTCACTGAGTGAGAATCCGGAGGGGCAGGCGCGCAGCCCACTCCCATACTGAACTCCGACATGACCCCGCGGCGAGGACGCCGCGGCACCCGGCGACAGGGCCGGACTCGATGAGGAGAAACATGGCAGAGCGCGTCCGCACCCAGGTGGCGATCGTCGGAGCGGGACCGGCGGGTCTGCTGCTCTCACATCTCCTCGCCGCCGAGGGCATCGACTCCATCATCCTGGAGCAGCGCTCCCGCGCCGACATCGAGGGCACCGTCAAGGCAGGAACTCTCGAGTACGGGACCGTGCAGCTGCTCAAGGAATCCGGCGCGACGCGCAACGCGGAGACCGTCGCGCAGCAGCACGACGGCATCGAGCTCTGGTTCGACGGGGAGCCGCACCGGCTCGACTTCACGCGCCTCACGGGGAAGCACGCGTACCTGTACCCGCAGCACCGGGTGCTCATCGACCAGCTCGCCACGCGCATCGACGCGGGGCAGGACATCCGCTTCGAGACGAACGTCGTGACCGTCGAGGACGCCGACAGTGAGCTCCCCCGCGTCGTCGCGGTGGATGCAGAAGGCGCGCAGACCGAGATCACGGTCGACTTCGTCGTCGGCGCCGACGGATCGCGTTCCGTCATCCGCACCCTCGTCGCCGGGTCGACGCACGACGGCTACTTCCGCGAGTACCCCTTCGCATGGTTCGGCATCCTCTGCCACGCGCCGCGCAGCTCGAAGGACCTCATGTACTGCAACTCGCCGGACGGCTTCGCCCTCATCAGCCAGCGCACCGACACCATCCAGCGCATGTATTTCCAGTGCGACCCGGAAACGGACCCCGACTCCTACACCGAGGCGGAGCTGTGGGTCGAGCTGCAGAAGCGCATTCCCGGCAAGACCCTCAAGGAGGGGCCCATCTTCCAGCGCGATGTGCTGCGGTTCCGCAGCTTTGTCGCGAGCACCCTCCGCAAGGGACGTCTCGCGCTCATCGGCGACGCCGCCCACACGGTGCCGCCGACGGGGGCGAAGGGCCTCAACCTCGCCGTCGCCGACACGGTGCTCCTCGCGGACATGCTCGTCGCGTTGTTCCGGGACAATGACGCCGCACCCCTCGACGACTTCTCCGAGCGTGCCCTCAAGCGCATCTGGAAGGCGCAGCACTTCTCCTGGTGGATGACGAACCTCACCCACCTCGCCCCCGACGCCACCGAGTTCGACCGTCGCCGCCAGCTCGGCGAGCTGCGGGCGCTGTTCTCCTCGGACGGCGGACAGCAGTACCTCGCGGAGTTCTACGTCGGCTGGCCCTTCGAGCGCCTCTGATCGCGGAGTCCGGGCGCGGGGACGACCGGGAAGCCGCTCAGCCGGCCAGGGCGTCCAGGTGGGCGCCGAGGAGCGCCAGCGCGCGATCGAAGTCGGCGAAGAAGCCGTCCATGCCCGCGCCGTCCCACCGCTCGGTGGCGATGCGATGCGCGGCGACGATGGCGGCGGCGGCGGCCATGACCTCGATGTCGTCCGCCGGACGGCCGAGGCGATCGGCGATCCAGCGCGCGAGCCCTTCCTCGAAGACGCGCAGTTCCGCGTACCAGGCGAGCCGGAGCGACGGCGTCCGCCGGAGCAGCGCCATGCGCGTCCTGTCGATGTCCAGCTCGAGGGGATCGACGACGGAGCGGTGCACCGTGCGCCCGTAGGCCTCGACGATCGGCACATCCTCCGGGACGCGGCCGAGGGCGGAGAGGAGCCCCCGGAACGTCCCGGGGGCACGACCGAGGACGATGCCCTCCTTCGTCCCGAAGTAGCGGTACACGGAGCGCTCGCCCACCTCGGAGGCGGCGGCGATCTCCGCGACGGTGACCTCGTCGAACCCCCGCTCCCGGAAGAGGGAGAGCGCGCGTTCGCAGATACGACGCTGCACATCGTCCATCCGCGTCGTCTGCCCCTGGCTGCGCGTCACCGTGACAGGCTAACAGCCGCACTTTGTCTGGCAGTGACTGCCATTCCATGTTAGGCTCACCTTACTTACGCACGATCGCCCCATCCCGAATCGGCGACGCGCTTCCCCTCAGGAGTTCCCATGATCCGTCGCGCCGCCGCGCTCCCCGCCCTTCTCACCGCCTCCCTCCTCGTCCTGACCGCCTGCTCCCCGGCCGCCGAGGACGAGACCGACGCCGCCGCATCCTCCGCATCGGAGTGCCGGGAGGTCGAGGACGCGAACGGCACGGTGTGCATCCCCGCGGAACCGCAGCGCATCGTCGTCCTCGATCCCCTCATGGCCCTGCCGACGCTCCTGAGCGTCGACGCCCCGGTCGTCGGAGCCGCGACGGTCTACGCAGACGGCGTCTCGTTCCCCGATTACATCGACGAGGACGACCTCTCCGGCATCGAGACGGTCGGAGCCATGCAGGATCCGAGCATGGAGGCCATCGCGGCGCTCGAGCCGGACCTCATCATCTCCGACAGCAGCAGCGGGTCCTCCGCGTTCACCGAGGAGCTCGAGAAGATCGCACCCGTGGTCGCTGCGCCCTACTCCTTCTACCGGAACGACTGGATCGACGACGTGCGCTTCATCGCCGACGTCGTCGGAAGATCCGACCTCATCGAGGATGAGATCGCCGATTATGAGGATCATGCGGCCGAGGTCGCCGCAGCCCTCGCCGAGAGCGGGGACGTGCACACCCTGTCCCGCGTAGACGTGTACGACGGGACACCCCTGTACTACCGGAGCGGGTGCACGTGGTTTGGCGCGGTGCTCGCCGACGCGGGGGTGTCGCAGCCCGCGGCACAGGGGCCAGACGAGTGCGCCCAGGGCGATGCGCAGAGCGTCATCGTCTATCTGTCCGCGGAGCAGCTGAACATCCTCGACGCCGATGCCATCGTCAGCTACCAGCAGCAGTCGACGAGCTCCGAGATCGGTGCGAGCCCCCTCGACGCCCTCACCGGCAACGAGCTATGGGACGCGCTCCCCGCCGTCCAGAACGACGCCCTCTTCGTCTTCGGCGACGCCTGGGGGCTGGGCGTCTCCCTGGAGGCGGCGAACGAGATCCTCGACGATCTGGAGACGATCTTCCCCGCGTCCTGATCCCCGCGAGCCACTCGCCCTTCCCCGCGGCGCGGCCTTCGGTACACTTCCTGTGAACCAGATATGACCGCGGGCGCATCGGCCCCGGTCGAGCAGGACGGAAGAGAGCCATGACCGAACGCGAACCATCGAGCTATACCGCCGCAGAGCTCGCCGACCCCACGGTCGACGCGGCGACGCTGCGCGCGATTACGGCGGCTCGCCCGGATCTGTGGCCCGCCGTCCTCGCACACCCGAACTGCTATGCCGAGCTCGGCGCCTTCATCCGCCAACAGCAGGCGGCGGCCGCCCAGGCGCAAGCCGCGGCTCAGGCGCAGGCCGCGGCGACGCAGTTCCCGCCCACCGCACAATCCGCCTCCGCGGCCGCCCCGCAGAGCCCGGACGCCTTCTCCGCCGGGGTGCAGCAGGCCGCGGAAGGCGCCAAGGACTTCCTGCAGAACACGAGCCGGTCCTTCCAGGACGCCCTCAACGAGAGCAAGTCGACGGCCCCGGGCCTCTCCCGCTGGTCCATCTGGGCGCTCCTCGCGCTGCCCGCGCTCGCCCTCCTCGGGATCGTCTTCTCGTTCCTGCCGATCGCGTCCTTCGGCTTCGGCTACACGGTGAACTTCTACTCGACGGGTGAGGGCTACTTCCTCCTCATCCTCTTCCTCGCGGTGATCGCCTTCTCGATCGTCGCGGTCGTCACACATAAGAAGTGGGCGCAGATCACCGCGGCCTCGGTGGGGATCCTCACCGGCATCATCGGCATGTTCGATGGCTTCGGCACCATGATCAGCATCTCCGGAGCCGGCTTCGGCGCCGCCGTCGGCCCCGGCGCTGTCCTCGTCGGCCTCGCGTCGCTCCTCGTGCTCGCCGCGGCCGTGCTCGTGCTCATCCCGCTCTTCACGAGCTCGGCACCCAAGGCACCGCTGCAGCCCCCGACGCAGCAGTAACCCACACAGAACGAGGCGGGGCCGGGGGACGATGAGTCCCCGGCCCCGCCTCGTCGTATCTCAGCCGACGAGCGAGGGCTGCGCCGTCCAGGAGTTCAGCCCGCCGTCCACGACGAGCGTGACGCCCGAGATGTAGGAGGCGTCCTGCGAGGCGAGGAAGAGGATCGATGCGGCGATCTCCTCCGGCTCCGCGACGCGCCCCAGCGGGATGCGCTCCGCATAGGTGTTCCGCACCCGCTCATCGCCCTCCAGGATCGGGCGCAACAGCGGGGTCGCGACGGGTCCGGGGGCGACGGCATTGACGCGGACCCCGTCGTGCCCGTAGTCCACGGCCATGCTGCGGACGAGGTTGATCACCGCACCCTTGGCGGCGTTGTAAGCGGCCATGCGCGCATCCCCGCCGAGTCCGGATATCGACGCGGTCGCGACGATGACACCCTTGCTCTTCACCAAATGCGGCAGCGAGGCACGCGAGATGAAGAACACCCCGTCGAGGTCGACGCCGAGCACACGGTGCCAGTTCTCCGTGGCGACCTCTGCGACACCGCCGATGTCGCCGATCCCCGCGTTCGGTACGACGATGTCGAGCTTTCCGTACGTGGACACGACATCAGCAATGAGCGCATCGACCGCGTCGGGGTCCGTGACATCCGCCGCACGCGCGTCGAGGGAGTCTCCCGCGGCCGCATTCTCGGCGACGAAGCGCTCGATGCTCGCGGGCGCGACATCGACGGCGACGACGGTCGCTCCCTCCGCGAGGAGCCGCGTGGTCACCGCGGCACCGATCCCGGACACTCCGCCGGTGACGAGTGCGACCTTGCCCTCGAAACGGCCTTCCGTAACAGTCATCAGTACACCTTTCCTCTGTTCTTCGCCGAACAGCCCATGAAGTCGTCGGGCACCGGCGCCTGAGCCCAGCGTACAACTATCCAACAGACGTCAGACAGGGAAAGCGCGGCTCTCAGCGAATCCAGAACTCGGGGGATGCGGCGAAGATGACCGCCATCCCCCGCTCGATGTCGAGGGGCTCCTCCTCGAGCCAGATCTCGATCGCCCCGACCGTTCCCGCGGCTGCGTAGGCGGCAAGCGCCCGGAGTGCACGCGCATCCTCACGATCGACGCCGGGCGGCAGGATCTCCGGGTGCGCCATGAGGTGATCCAGAAGTGAATCCCGGATGCGGCTCTCCAAGCCCGCGCGAAGACCGGCGAGCATATGCGGCTGCAACGCCTGGCGGTAGATCTCCGCGTGCGCGGCGACGAATCCGAGCAGTTGACGCTCCGATTCCCGGATACCGGCACCCGAATCCTCTTCGCCCGCGATCCCGCCGGGG
>JAATFJ010000297.1 GCA_015655255.1 Actinomycetales bacterium
ACCGCCACGGACAGCGACGGACTCTCCACAGGGTGCCGCCACGGGCGATACTCCCGTAGCGTGGCAGATGAGCCGAAGGAGGCCCTCATGACCGACAGCACCGTCACCCGCAACGACGAGGCCTCTCGCTACGAGATCCGCCTCGGCGATACGCTCGCGGGTTTCGCGGAGTTCGACAGACGGCCCGGCGTCGTGCGCTTCCTGCACACAGAGATCGATCCGGCATTCCGCGGGCGGGGACTCGCCGCGATCCTCACCGACCACGCCGTCCTCGACGCCGCGGCCGACGGCGACGCGATCGTGCCGTTCTGCCCCTACGTCGCCGAGCGCCTGCGCGCTCACACACCGGACAGCGTCGAGGTGCGCTGGCCGGACCGCACCGAGGACTGACGGGCGCGCCGCCGACCCCACCCCGCCAGTCCGCCGCCCCACGAATCCGCGAGAATTCCCGGCCGCACAGCGCCCGCCACGGCGATATCCTGGTTAGGTGAGCAAAACCTCAGTTCTCTCCACGCGCATCCTCCTCATCTGCGCCGCCGTCGGCGTCGCGATAGGACTCGTGTCGGTTCCCTGGGCGGGGTTGCACGCGCTCGTCATCGCGACCTATGCGCCGCTCTACGGCTTCGTCCTGGGCTTCCACGCCCTCCCCGGCGTCATCGCGCAGCAGGTCGTCCGCGGGCCCTGGGTCGCTCTCATCACGCATGCCATCGTTGCCCTCGTCGGCGTCGCATTCCTCCCGACCATGGGCCGGAGCTACCTCCTCGCCGCGATCATCTTCGGCGGGGCGCAGGAGCTCATCTCGGCGCTCACCCGCTACCGGCACTGGGAGACCTGGCGGTTCCTGCTCTCCGGACTCGTCACGGGGGTCATCCTCGCGATACCGATGTGGTTCGTCTTCAAGATCGCCAGTTTCGGCCCGCTCAACGCCATCGTCTTCGTCGCGGGCTTCCTCCTCGGTCCCGTGCTGTGGACGCTCGTGGGTCTCGCCATCGGCTCGGGGCTGCGCAAGGCCGGAATCACGCCGCGCAAGAAGCTCGCCGCCTCCCCGTCGGAGAGCTGATCCTCCCCCTCGCGCCGCCCTCGCCACGGAGGGGATGAGGCTCGACTACATTGGTGCAGAACGATCCCCCGACCCGAGGCCCCGTCGTGCGCGCTTTCGCACCCCTGCTTCGCGTGCACGAGCTGTCCCTCACGCATGCGGGCGCAGAGCGACCCTCGCCACGGGATGTGAGCTTCGAGATCCGTCCCGGCGAGGTCGTGCTGCTGCTCGGCCCGAGCGGTTCCGGGAAATCGACCCTCGCCCTCGCCCTCAACGGCCTCATCCCGCAGGCGATCGATGCGGCCGTCGCGGGGAGCGTCGAGGTGGCCGGGCAGGTCGCCGCGACGACGCCCGTGCCCGTGCTCAGCACCACGGTCGCGATGGTCTTCCAGGACACGGATGCGCAGCTCGTCACGGGCACACTGCTCGATGAGGTCGCCTTCGCCCCGGAGAATCTGCGCCTCGCCGTCGATGAGGTGCTCGCCCGTTCTGAGGAGGCGCTGCGTCGCGTCGGCCTGTGGGAGCGCCGCGCCGAGAACCCGGACCTCCTATCAGGCGGCGGGCGCCAGCGCCTCGCCATCGCCGGCGCCCTCGCGATGGGGTCCCCCCTCATCGTCCTCGACGAGCCCACCGCCAATCTCGATCCGCAGGGAATCGACGACGTCTACGCGGCCCTCACGGACCTCGTCGCCGCGGGCGACCGGGCGATCCTCCTCGTCGAGCACAATCTCGATGCGGCGATGCGTTTCGCCACGCGCGTCCTCGTCCTCGATCAGGAGGGTCGCCTCGCCTTCGACGGTCCCGTCGCGGAGATCCTCCTCGGGCATACGGAGGAGCTCGTCGCGATGGGGGTCTGGCTGCCCGCCGCGGTGCTCGCCGCCCGCCGCTTGCGCGCGCTCGGAGCGCCGATCGCGACGTTGCCGCTCACGCCCGAGGCGCTGCGCATGACTCTCGCGGAGCCCGCGAACGTCGCCGCGATCGAAGCGATCGAGCGCGCCGCTCCCCGCACGGAACCGGATCGTCCTCCCCTCGTCATCGCACGGGGGCTCCGTGTGAAGCGGCAGCGCACCGAGATCCTGCACGGCATCGATCTGGAGATCCCCGAGGGCAGCCTCACGGCGATCGTCGGGGCGAACGGGGCGGGCAAGACGACGCTCATCCAGGCGCTCGCGGGTGTCGTCCCGCCGCCGAAACAGCAGGTGTTGGTCGACGGGCTCGATGCGGGGAGGGCCTCGCCACGCGACCTTGCCGCGCGCATCGGGTTCGTCTTCCAGAATCCGGAGCATCAGTTCATCTCCGGGACGGTGTTCGAGGAGCTCGCGCACGGCCTGCGACTCCGGCACACGCCGGAGGAGGAGATCCGCGCGCGCGTCCCGGCGATGTTGGAGAGGTTCGGGCTACGCGCGAAGGCGGAGGTGCATCCGTTCCTTCTCTCCGGCGGGGAGAAGCGGCGGCTCTCCGTGGGCACCGCGCTCATCTCCCGTCCCCGCGTTCTCGCCCTCGATGAGCCGACCTTCGGGCAGGATCGCGCACGGGCCGCCGAACTGCTCGACCTCCTCGGAGAGCTGCGCGCGGAGGGGACGACGATCATCCTCGTGACGCACGACCTCCAGCTCGTCGCCGATTACACGACGCATACCGTGATCCTCGCCGAGGGGCGCCTGCACGCCGCCGGGGCCACAGCCGCCCTCTTCGAGGACGAGGAGACCTTCACGGCGGCGGGGTTGCGCCTACCGGGACTGCACCGCGCCCTCCCTCCGGCGTTGCGCGGGCTCCGGCTGCTCCGCGACGGAGGCGTCCCGCGATGACGCTCCTCGACCCTTACGCCGAGTCGCGTCCCGCACCGGCTTGGCGCTTCCTGTACGGTCTCAACCCGCTGACGAAGATCGTCGCCGTCCTCCCCGCGATGGTGGTGCTCCTCATCGCTAACGACATCGCCACCCCGCTCGCCTTCCTCGCGCTCTCCTACGTCGTGATCCTCATGGGCGCGCGGATGTCTCGGCAGAGCGTAGGGAGCCTCGTCGGGCTGCCGCTCGTCATCCTCGTGCTCGGTGGCACGTTCTCGCTGTGGGTGAGTGCGGGGCCCGTATCGGGGACGGCGGCGCTCCTGCACATCGGCGACTGGACGCTCTTCTCCGGTGCGCTGGAACAGGGCTTCGCCACGGCGCTGCGCCTCGGCGCGATCTTCGCCCTCGCATTCATCGGCGGTATCACGACGACGGGCCCCGACCTCGTCCGCGCGACGGTGCAGCAGCTTCGCGTGCCCTACCGGATCGGTTACACGGCGCTGGCCGCGTACCGCTTCGTTCCGCGCTTCCGCGCTGAGCTCTCCGTCATCCGCGCCGCGCACCGGGTGCGCGGTCAGCACGGAGGGGGCGGCCCCTTCTCCCGCCTCGTCCGCGCCTTCGGATACGTGATTCCGCTCCTCGCCGGTGCCATCCGGCACGCGGAACGCGTCGCCCTCGCGATGGATGCGCGAGCCTTCGGTGCCTATCCGGACCGAACGGAGCGGCACCTCGTCCCCCTGCGCACCCGGGACATCGTCTTCACCGCACTCTTCTTCCTCGCCACGGCGGTGCTCGTGCTCGTGCCGCTGCCGGGGCGGTGAATCCCGATCCGCGTTCCCGAGAGAGTCCGCCGCTCATGAATAAACCTTCGACGCCCGCTCATCGTTTCCCGACCGCCGTCCTGCTGAGCTGCGCGGCCATCGGCGTTGCCGGGGGTCTCCTCCTCGCCCCGATGAACTGGCTCTCCACGGGACTCCTCGCCGCCGTGCCGTTCTTCGCCGTCGCGATCCTCGGACTGTGGATGCTTCCCGCCGTTGTCGCTCTGCGGCTGCTGCGCCGGCCGCTCGTCGGGATTCTCACGGGCCTCATCTCCGGCCTCGTGATCGTTCCCTTCTCCGGCTATGGCTTCGGCAGTGTGCTCTCGAATCTCTCCTTCGCGGCGTTCGCGGAGCTTCCTTTCCTGCTCCTGCTGTGGCGCCGCTGGGGCACAGGGTTGCACTATGCGGGCGCGATGCTGCAGGGGCTCGTCTACCCCTTCGCCGCGTGGCAGCTGCTGGGTCTCGCCCTCCAGCCGCCGTGGGTGGGCATTGCCGCCGTTGCACTGAGCGTGGCGAGTTGCCTCGCCGCCACGGCGCTCGGCATCCTCATC
>JAATFJ010000104.1 GCA_015655255.1 Actinomycetales bacterium
ACCGGAGCCGATGATCCACGCCGCGCTCGCGGGACGCCGGGAGCCCATCGACATCGGCTGGGCGGAGCTGTTCCGCGCGGACGGAACGAGCGAGGAGCACGCCTTCGTCGTCCTCGCCGGCATCGGCCTCGATGCCGACATGATCGCCAACACGAAACCGGATCTGAAGCGCTCGATGGGCTGGGTCGCCTACGTCGACGGCGCCGCGCGAGCCCTCCCCCGGGCGCAGCCCTTCCGCGTCGTCTATCAGCTGGACGAGTCCCGGCTGCATTCGGCGAAGGTGCACAGCATGCTCTTCGCGAACTGCGGGACGCTGCCCGCGGGCATCGAGCTCATCCCCACCGCATCGATCTCGGACGGCGTCCTCGACGTCGCGATCAT
Source organism: Actinomycetales bacterium (assembly GCA_015655255.1). The sequence continues at coordinate 382 of JAATFJ010000104.1, forward strand.
CCAGCCGAGGGGGGCGCTGGGCTGGGTCGCAGTCTGGCGGAAGATCTGGTGGGACAACTCCGTGCTGCGCCGGTTCCGCGCGGGGCGTCGCGTGCTCGAACGGCGCGCGCAGGACGCGTCTGTGCACTATCTGCGCGGTGCGACGGCGGAGGCGGCGACCTCGTCGCCGCGCCCCGTCGAGCTGGACGGGGACGAGTTCGGTGAGGGGATGCGCATCCGGTGCCGGATCGAGGCCGGGGGCCTTCTCGTCGCGCTTCCCTGAGCCCTCGGGCTATTGCAGCGCGGACGTGAGGCGCGCGAGGTTGTCGAGCACGGTGGAGCGCAGCGGCTGCTTCAGCCATTCCTCCAGGGTGAGCTCACGGCTGAGCGAGCGGTAGTGGTCCTCGACGGCGCGCATCTCGGCGACGAACTCCTCGCCGCGCACGAGCAGGGAGATCTCCATGTTCAGGCCGAAGGAGCGCATGTCCATGTTGCTGGATCCGATGACGGCGACCTCGTCGTCGATCGTGAGGCTCTTGGTGTGCAGGATGAAGGGCTTCCGGTACATCCAGATCGTCACGCCCGAGCGCAGCAGAGCCTCGTAGTAGCTGCGCTGCGCGTGGTAAACGAGCGCCTGATCGCCCTCCTCCGAGACGAACAGCTCCACCCGCACCCCGCGGTCGCACGCCGCGCCGATGGCGCTGAGGAGAGCGCCGTCCGGCACGAAGTAGGGGCTGACGATCATGATCTTCTGCTTGGCCGCGTAGAGGAGTCCGAGGAAGAGGCGATGGTTATTCTCCACCTCGAATCCGGGGCCGGAGGGCACGATCTGGCAGTCCAGGTAGCCGCTTCCGCTCACCCCGTGCGTGAGGTCGACGCCGTCGATCGCCGCATCCGTCTCGCTGTACCAGTCGCTGAGGAAGACAGCGTCGATGCTGCCGACGACGGGGCCGTCGACCTTCATCATGAGGTCCACCCAGTGCAGGCCGCGGCGGATGTTCTTCGTGAAGTTGTAGCTCGAGTCGATGATGTTCTGGGACCCGACGAAGGCGACGAGCCCGTCTACGACGAGGAGCTTGCGGTGGTTGCGGAGGTCGGGACGCTGGGTGTTGCCCTTGAGGGGTTGCACGGGGAGCATGAGGTGCCAGAGCGCGCCGATCCTGTCGAGGCGCGCGAGCGTGCGCTTGTAGTCGGGGCGCTGCCGGTTCGCCCAGTGGTCGAGCAGCACACGCACGATGACCCCGCGTGCCGCGGCATCCTCGAGCGCCTGGAAGAATGGCTCGGTCGTGCGGTCGCACTGGAGGATGTAGAACTCCACGTGCACGTACTTCTGCGCGGCGCGGATGGACTCGGTCATCGCATCGAGGGACTGCTGATAGTCGGAGATGAGATGGCCGCCGTTGGTGCCCGAGAGCGGCATCGCGCCGAGTTTCTTGTTCATCTCCACGAGGGCGGGAAACCAGTCGGGCGGGTTCGGGCGGAGGGTGCCGAAGTGCAGGTTCTCAGTGAGCTCGTCGATCTGCTCGTTGATCTGCTCCTGCTTCTTGCGGCGGCTGCGCGGCAGCTTCGGGTTGCCGATGAGGAGGAACAGCAGCACACCGATGTAGGGGATGAAAAAGATCGCCATCAGCCAGGACAGCGCGGAGGTCGGCCGGCGGTTGCGCGGGACGACGATGATCGCGACGACACGAACGATGGCGTCGACGACGAGGAGGAATGCGAGGACCCACCAGGGCCAGTTGTCCACGGCTCCCCCTTCGTCGTCGCGCACAGCACCCGAAGGGGCGCTCCCTAGGAATCAGCGTATCGTTCGCGCGCGGGAGCGGCTCAGGATCGCGGAGGAAGACCCCGTGCCGCACGCTCCTCCGCCTCGATCTGCGCGTGCACGCGGCGCTCGGTGCGATCGAACCGCAAGATGCCGCGGATGACGAAGAAGAACACGATGCTCACGCCGACGGTCGGCAAGAGCGACCAGGCGACGGCCATCCAGATGTCCATGGGTCCATCGTACGCGGTGGGGCGGATATCGCGAGCGGCGCGGGTGTGCGGCGGCACGCGACTCTTCCTGCACAATTCGCAATTTCCGTGAATCCGTCCCGGATGACCCCTTCGCGCTCCACGGCGCTGCCCAGCCCGTCAGGATCTGGGCATGACCACACTTCTTCATGCCACAGGCTCCGCAGAGATGCTGGCGATCGTCCCGTCGCTCGCCGGCTTCACCCCGCGTGACAGCATCGTCCTCCTGCCCTTCCACGATTCTCGGAGTTACGGCGCGCTCCGCATCGACCTGCCCTCCCCCGACATCGACGTCGGCGAATTCGCCGCGGGGTCGGTCGCGCTGGCCGCACGCGTCGAGGGCATACAGGGGCTCGCTGTCGTCGTCTACGCGGAGGCGGGCGATGATGGCTCCCCGCTCCCGCGCGAAGACCTCGTCGCGGCGATCGTCGCGGCGGCGAGCGCGCAGGGGCTCCGCATCGTCGATGCGCTGTGTGTGACGGCCCTCGGCTGGGGCAGCTACCTCGACCGCGCCGACGGCCTCCGCTCGCTCGCGGAGATCCCCGCCCCGCCCGCGATACCCGGCGTCGCCGACGTCAGCGGGGATCAGGATGCGGGAGCCGACCTCCCCCGCGCCGACCACGCCGTGCGGGAGCGCGTCGCGCATGCGCTCATCGATCTCGAGACCGCGCTCCGTCATGAACGCGCGGGGACGACCGGCGCGGATGAGCATGAGAACCCGCAGGCCCTCGCGGCGGCGCTCCTGCTCGACGACCTCCCGCACTTCTTCGAGAGCCTTATGGATCTTCCCGAGAATCCGCCTCCGTTCGCGACGGCCGCTCTGCTGTGGTGCCTCGACCGCCCCGGTCTGCGCGACGTCGCCCTGCTGCAATGGGCGACGAACATCGAAACCGCGCGGGAGGCGCTCGATGCCCAGCACAACTTCGCCCGACGCGGCGTCGCGTACCCTGCGCGTCTCGCCGAGATCGCACTCGGCAAAGGGCCGCGGCCCGCGCCGGACCGGCTGGGCATCGCCCTGCAGATCGTGCGCACCGCGGCGGCGCGCGCGCCGAAGGCGTCGCGACCGGCACCGCTCACGCTCGCCGCGTGGTTCTCCTGGGCGCTCGGACGTTCCAGCCATGCGAGTCACTATCTCGCGCTCGCGCGCGAGATCGACCCCGACTATTCGCTCGCGGACATCGTGTCGACGCTCATCGATTCCGTGATCCTTCCGGACTGGGCGTTCCACGCGCCGCAGGAGGCAGCGCGATGAGGACGGCGCACAGGGGGAATTCCCGTTCGCACGCCCCGAGGCTCTATTTCACGAGCGGGAAGAGAATCGTCTCCCGGATACCGAGGCCCGTGATCGCCATGAGCAGACGATCGATGCCCATGCCCATACCACCGGACGGCGGCATGCCGTGCTCCAGCGCGCGAAGGAACTCCTCGTCGATGCGCATCGCCTCGACGTCACCGCGGGCGGCGAGCTTCGCCTGTTCCTCGAAGCGCTCCCGCTGGATGACGGGGTCGACGAGCTCGGAGTATCCCGTCGCCAGCTCGAAGCCGCGGATGTACAGATCCCACTTCTCCACGACCCCGACGACGGAACGGTGCTCCCTCACGAGCGGAGAGGTGTCGACGGGGAAGTCCATGACAAAGGTGGGACGGGTGAGATCCCCCTTGACGAAGTGCTCCCACAGCTCTTCGATGAGCTTGCCGTGTGTGGCCTGCGGCGGCACGTCCACGCCGTGCCCCTCCGCGAACGCGATGAGGTCCTCCGCCGAATCCTCCGGGGTGAACACTCGTCCCGCCGCAGCCGAGAGCGACTCGTACATCGAGATACGGTCCCACTCCCCGCCGAGGTCGTACTCGGTGCCGTCCGCCCACGTGACGAGCGTCGAACCCGACACCGCGATCGCCGCGTTCTGCACGAGCTCCTGAGTGAGCTCCGCCATCTGGTGGTAGTCGCCATAGGCCTGGTAGGCCTCCAGCATCGCGAACTCGGGGCTGTGCGTGGAATCCGCGCCCTCATTGCGGAAGTTGCGGTTGATCTCGAAGACCCGATCGATGCCGCCGACGACGGCGCGCTTAAGGTAGAGCTCCGGCGCGATGCGGAGGTACAGCTCGGTGTCGAAGGCGTTCGAGTGCGTGACGAAGGGGCGCGCGGAGGCCCCGCCGTGCTGCACCTGCAGCATGGGTGTCTCCACCTCGAGATAGTCGTGCGTGTCGAAGGTACGGCGCAGGCTCGCGTTGACCGCGGCGCGGGCGCGGACCGTCGTCCGGGCTTGCTCGCGCACGATGAGGTCGAGGTAGCGGCTGCGGACGCGGCCCTCCTCGCTCAGCTC
>JAATFJ010000141.1 GCA_015655255.1 Actinomycetales bacterium
CGCCATTGCCCTCGCGGGGAAGCCGCGCATCATCGTCGCGGATGAGGCCACGAGTGCCCTCGACGTCACCGTGCAGAGGAAGATCCTGGACCATCTGGAGGCCCTCCGTCGAGAGCTGGGCATCGGCATCCTCCTCGTGACGCATGACCTCGGTGTGGCGCTAGATCGCGCGGACCGCATCGTCGTCATGCAGCAGGGACTCGTCGTGGAGCAGGGGGACGTCGCGGACATCATCGCCAGCCCCCGGGACGCCTATACCCGGCGGCTCCTGGAAGCAGCGCCTGCGCGCCACGAAGGGCGACTCGCGCCTACTGTGTCCGTGGCACATGTGCCGAGCGATCGTCCGCTCGTCGAAGCGCGCGGTATCGAGAAGAGATACACCGTTCGTGCGGCGGGGAGGACCGCCGTCCTGCACGCGCTCGCCGGCGTGGACATCGTGCTGCGCGAGGGCACGACCCACGCCATCGTGGGGGAGTCCGGGGCAGGGAAATCCACCCTCGCCAGCATCATCGTCGGGTTCACGACGCCGCACGCAGGCACGGTCACGGTCTCGGGCACGGAGATCACGTCGCTCTCCCGCCGAGAGCTGCGGGCGGTGCGCCGCGATCTCCAGTTCGTCTTTCAGAACCCGTTCACCTCGTTGGACCCGCGGTTCACCGTGCGCAGGCTTATCGCGGAGCCGCTGGAGGCGTTCCGCATCGCTCCCACGGCCGCCGCGCGTGAGGCCCGCGTCAGCGAGCTCCTCCGCGCGGTGTCGCTCGACGACAGCTACCGGCATCGGCTCCCCGCCCAGCTCTCCGGCGGGCAGCGGCAGCGTGTGGCGATCGCTCGTGCGCTCGCCCTGAACCCGAAGATCCTCGTTCTCGATGAAGCCGTGAGCGCCCTCGACGTTTCCGTGCAGGCGCAGATCCTGCAGCTCCTCGTCGATCTGCAGGCGGAGTACGGCCTCAGCTATCTCTTCGTCACCCACGACCTCGGCGTCGTACGACTCATCTCCGACGACGTGACCGTGATGAAGGACGGCGCCGTCGTCGAATCCGGCACGACCGACGAGGTCTTCGCCGCCCCGCAGCACGAGTACACGCGCACCCTGCTCGCCGCGATCCCCGGCGCCGGCGGCCCCGTCGCGCCGTGACAGAACCCGGAACACCAGAAGGAGAACACCCATGACCCGACAGAAACCCCCGATCCTCGCGCTCGGCGGAGAGCTCGCCGCGCGCGCCGCCGCCGCGGACGAGCGGCTCAGTGCCGCGCTGCGCCCCGCAGCGGAGAAGGGCGCGATCGTGCTCGTGGGGGCGGAGGGGCGTCCGCTCCACGGAGACGCCGTCGCCACCGCGACCGCGCTGACGGTGCACGTTCCCGGTGTCGCCGTCCTCGTCGTCTCCGACGGCGTCCGGGACGCGCCGTACAACGCCGCGCGCCGATTCCTCTCCCTCGATCACCTCAGCGGGGCGCGCGCGGGCGTCCTCTTCACCGCGGGAGATGCGGAGGCGGAGGGGACGGCGGAGCGCATCGACGTCATCCGTGCGCTGTGGAACTCCTGGCCGGTGGACACGCTCATCGCCGACCGCGACCGTGGTGTCTTCGCGACGACCGAGGGCATCCGCCGCGTCGCGCACGAGGGGGCGCGTTACCGGGTGGCCGGCCCCCTCAACAGCCCGTCGAGCAGGCAGGGGGAGCCGGTCTCGCTGTGGCGGGTGTCCTCCGCGGAGGAGCTCGACCGGGCGGGAGGGCTCGTCGATCTCGTCCTCATCGAGGATCCGGAGCTGCGGGAGGCGTGGCAGCGGATCGATGCTTCGGAACGCCCCGGCCTCGTCGCTGCAGTCGCCGATGACGAGGCGACTGCGGTGCTCCTCACCGTGACGACCCTCGCCGAGCTCGATGCGGCTGTCGCCGCCCTCGCACCGCGTGACGACGATCCCCGCACGCTGCGGGAGTCGCTCGGCCTGCCCGAGCGCCACTACGACCTCTCCGCCCACGACCTCGCCTTCGGAGCTGCATGATGACCGACCGTACCGACCTCCTCACCCTCAACGTCAACCTGCAGTCCTTCGGCCAGCGGCCCGCCGCGTGGCAGTTCGGCACGCACCGGGCGGATACCCTCATCACCCCGGAGCACTGGATCTCCTCGGCGCGCGCCGCCGAGCGCGGGCTCCTCGACGCGATCTTCTTCGCCGATCAGCCCGCTCTGCACAATCCGCATCCGCGGCCCGGCTCGCAGCTTGAGCCGATCACGCTCGCGGCGCTCATCACCGCGGCCACGCAGCACATCGGTGTCATCGCCTCGGCGTCGTCCACCTACAACGACCCCGTGGATCTCGCCGAGCGGCTGCTGGGCACGGACCTCGTCAGCGGCGGACGGCTGGGCTGGAACATCGTCACGACCTACAACACGAACGTCGCGGGGAACTTCGGTGTAGACGAGAACCCGGACCGGGCGACGCGCTACCGGCGGGCAGGGGAATTCGTCGATGCGGTGAAGGCCGTCTGGGCCGCCGCTGCCGCGGATGGACGTTTCCGGCACGAGGGCGAGTTCTTCCAATTCGCGGGGGAGACCGCCATCGCCCCCTCCGCCCAGGGCAGTCCCGTGCGGTTCCAAGCAGGCGGCAGTGCGCAGGGTCGTGACCTCGCCGCGCGGCACGCCGAGGGCGTCTTCGCCGTCGAGCTCACCCTGCCGCGCGCCATCGAGAACTACGCCGACCTCAAGCGGCGCGCCGCGGCCGCGGGCCGGAGCGAAGGCCTTCCCCGGATCACGCCGGGGCTTTCGCTCGTGATCGGGAGCACCGTGGAGGAGGCCCGGCGTCGCTTCGACGACTTCGAATCGCGGGTGCCGGACGGCTACGCGCTTGGCTCGCTCAGCAACGTATTGGCGTACGATGCGCGCACCCTGGACATCGATCAGCCCATCCCCGCGGAGATCCTCGACCAGCCGTGGAACCCCGACGATCACCCGACTTCGGCGGGTTACCGGCTCACGTTCCTCGACTGGATCCAGGAGCGCCGTCACCAGACCGTGCGCGAGATCCTCCGCGACTTCGGCGGCTACGGGGCTCGCATCATCGTGGGTACGCCGGAGCAGATCGCCGATGACATCGAGCTGTGGTTCCGTTCCTATGCCGCCGACGGCTTCAACCTCATGCTCGA
>JAATFJ010000232.1 GCA_015655255.1 Actinomycetales bacterium
CGAGCAGCTCGTCGCGTTCGTGGGGGAGGACGCCTTCTTCGAGGGGGCGCGGCGCTACTTCCGTGCGCACGCCTTCGGCAACACGACCCTCGACGATCTGCTGCGGGAGTTGGAGGGTGCCTCGGGGCGCGACCTTCGTGCCTGGTCGCGAGCTTGGCTGGAGACGACGGGAGTCTCCACGCTCTGGCTGGAGGGAGAGGCAGGGGAGCCGGTGCTCGTGCAGAACGATCCCCGCCCGCATCGCCTGCGCATCGGTCTCTATGATGTGCGGGACGGTCGCATCGTGCGTCGGGAGCGTGAGGAGATCGACATCTCCGCGGAACGCACACCGCTCGCCCTCGGCGAGGCCGATCTCGTGCTGCTCAACGACGATGACCTCAGCTATGTGAAGGCGCGGCTCGACGCGCGTTCGCTCCGCGCGGTGGAGGAGCATCTCTCTTCGCTCGCGGAAGATCTTCCTCGCGGGCTGCTGTGGTCTGCGCTGTGGAACGCCACGCGCGACGGAGAGCTGGCTGTCGCGCGCTATCTCACGATCGTGCGGAAGCATGCGCCGTCGGAGGGGAACGTCGGGGTGCTGAGTCTCGTGCTCTCCCACGCGGCGTTCGCGGTGCAGCACTACGCAGCGGAAGAAGATCGCGCGGCAGAGCATCGAGCCTGGCTGGATGCCACGGCGAACAGCCTCGCGGCGGCGGTGCCGGCGAGTGATGCACAGCTGGCGTGGGCGCGAGCCTTCGCCGCCGCGTCTGCGGTGGACGATGCCCGGGTCGCGGAGATCCGCTGCCTCCTTGACGGGGAGGGGCCTGCGGGCTTGCGCGTCGATCCGGATCTGCGCTGGGTGCTGTGGACGGCTCTGGCGACGACCGGCCACGCGACGACGGCGGAGATCGCGGCGGAACGCGAACGGGACGACACCGCGAGCGGCCGCACGGCCGAGCGACGCGCCCTGTGCTCGTTCCCCGACGCGCAGGTGCGTGAGGCCGCATGGCGGACGGCGTGGACGGATGAGACGCTCACCAACGAGCAGCTCGACGCGACGATCGCGGGTGCGCGCGCGGGAGGCCGTCGCGAATTGATCGCACGATTCGACGCGGACTACTTCGCGGGGATCGCCGAGGTGTGGCAGTCGCGGAGCATAGAGATCGCGCGGAGGATCGTCATCGGGCTGTTTCCCGGAGGGGATTCGCTCGCACCCGTCGATGCGTGGCTCGACACGCACGCGGATGCGCCCGCGTCGCTCCGACGTCTCCTCATCGAGCAACGCGATCATCTGGCGCGCGAACTGCGCGTTCGTGCTGCCCAGGGGAGCGCAGCTGCTTAGAGGTCGAGGCTGTCGTCCGGGGCGAGCGGGAAGTAGGTGCCCCCGTTCTGGGCGGTCGCCCATTCCAGGCGCTGATGGTGCATGTTCTTCCCCGCGACAGAAAGGGTCATGTCGTGGACGCCGAACGCGCGCCGCGGCTTTACGGCGAGGACGAAGTCCATGGCCTCGCCGACCTTGAGCCAGGGTCCGCCGAGCGGAGCCGCGAGCGTGTCAACCGTGACGCCCTCCGGCACCGCGAAGGAATCACCGGGGTAGTAGAGGGTGTCGTTGACGAGCACGCCGACATTGGTGACGCGCGGGATGGACGAGTGGATGAGGGCGTGCTGTCCTCCGAAGAAGCGTAGCGAGAAGGGACCAGCGGTGGCCGCGTCTCCGGGAGCGACGACGGTGATCTCATGACCGGTGGCGAGGGCCGCGACGCTCTCCGGCGCGAAGATCGGGGTGCCGGGGGCCTCGCGGAGGATCCGGTCGAGGTGCTCGGGTGTCCAGTGATCCGGGTGCTCATGTGTGATCACGACGCCCACGACGTGCTCGAGGTCGTCGGGAGGGGTGGTGAAGCTGCCCGGGTCGATGAGCAGGATGCTGCCGCTCTCAGTGAGGCGCAGGCAGGCATGTTCGTATTTCGTGACGCGCATGCTCCGATTCAACTCCTCAGGGCGCCTTTCTGCCACCTCGCAGATCGGGACGCGCCGAACGCGGACAGATTTTGCGGAGCGGGAAAGCGCATGGCATACTTGAACGGTTGTCGAAACGGCCCCATCGTATAGCGGCCTAGTACGCCGCCCTCTCA
>JAATFJ010000136.1 GCA_015655255.1 Actinomycetales bacterium
GAGCGCCCGGGAGAGCTCGTACATGTCGAGTGCGCCGGACTCCAGCGCCAGCGTCGCGAAGGTGTGTCGGAGCTCGTGCTGCACAAGGTCCGGGAACCCCGCCCGCCGCGCCGCGGGCTTGAACTCGTAGCGGTAGAAGCCCTTCGGGTCGAACGGGTACTCATAGCTCAGGATCGCGTGCCCGGGAACCTTGCCGGGCCAGAGCTCGCTGTCGATGCCCTGCGGCGCGGGGTGGGCGGCGATGTACGCGGTGAGGTCGCGTAAGAGCCCGTCGTCCAGGATCGGCACATCGCGGATGCTGTTGCGGGACTTCGGCGCGGTGATCTGCCAGCCCTGCTTGCTCGTGTGGGACTTGGCGCGGCGGACATGGACCTCGGCATGGAGCAGGTCGATATCGCGGATGCGGAGCGCGCCGAGCTCGCCGGCACGGAGCCCCGTCAGCGCGGCAAACCGGACGGTCAGGCCGTATGGATCGACCATCTCGTCGGCAATCGCCGTCACTTGCTCCACGGACAGGAATCGAGCCTCCTGCGTGTCGGGCCTCGGACGCTCCACCGCGAGGCACGGGTCGAACGCGACCAGCCTCCGCGCGAACGCCCACTTAAAGACTTTCGCCACGGCCTTGTAGGTGCCGAGCACCGACGTCTCCGACCGCGGCTTGCCGTTCGCCTTGGGCTTGTCGCGGAGGGACTGAATCCACGTCTCCAAGTCGGCGGTGGTGATGGTGTTGATCTTCCGCGGGCCGAAGGCCGGGAACGCATAGACCCGGAAGGCCAGGTCGTAGCCTTCGAGGGTCTTAGGTCGAAGGTTGCCGCTGGCGGCGATCATTTGCTCCGCGACCTCCCGGAACGTCTGCGCCCGAGCGGCGAACGGTTCTAGGCTCGCGCCCGCCGACTTTTCGCGCTCCACTGTCCGGGCGAAGGCCTCCGCCGCTCGCTGGACTGTAAAGGACCGTTCGCGGTGCGCGCCGTTGTGGTCGCGATAGCGGACCTTGTAGACGGTGCCCTTAGCGCGAGTGATCGTCTGGACATTCGCCATATCAGGCCTCCTTCGGGGCGGGACGGACAGCGCCCTTGCGTGCGGCCTTGGCACGGATGCGCTCGCGGTCGAGGATGCGAGCTACGGTTGGGGAGCTCCACGTGCCGCCGCGCGCGGTCGGGTAGCCCTCGGCGATGAGCGTCGCGGCGATAGCGCGGGTGGACTTGCCTTGTCTGCGGAGTCGGAGCATCCGGTCGAGCGCGGCAAGCTGCTCAGGGATGGGGACGAGCTCGCCGCCCGCGGCCTTGTAGCCGTAGGGCGCGGGGCCGACGGCGTGGCCGCCGCGTGCGGCCTTGGCTTTGCGGCCGTCGCGGAGGCGCTTCACCACCATGCGCCGGTCGAGCCCTGCGAAGACGCCCATCATCTGCCGCATGGCTGTTCGCATGGGGTCGTCGGGGTCGTCGCGCAGAACCTCGCCGGTGGTCACGGAGAACACGCGGGCATCGGCCCTTCTCCAGACTTCGGCCAGGATCGCCTCCTGCACGGTGACCTCGCGGGCCAGCCGGTCGAGATGCTGGACGAGGATGCCGTCGGCCTCGCGGTCTCGAATCATCAGCAGGCCGCGCGTCAGGCCGGGCCGATCCTCGGCGGGCAGGGTGCCCGAGAGCCCGGCGTCCACGACGACAGCGACGATCTCGTGACGGTTGGCCTTGGCCCAGGCGCGGCCCATGCGCTCCTGCACGTCGAGCCCGTTCCCCTGCTCGGCCTGGGTGTCGGTCGAGACGCGAAGTGATAGGACGAGCCTCACGCCGCATCACCGCCCTGCGGAGGACGGAGCTCGATGTTCACCATGCCTGCGTCGAGCGGGACCAGGGCCATGCGGGTGCGGTAGTTCCAGACGCGGACGGACAGTGCGCCCGAGTGATCGAGCATGAGCCAGGCCTTGCCGCCGTTCGGGAGCTCGATGAGGGCGACGTTGCCGTCGTCCCCGAGTTCGAAGGTGACCGGCTCGCGGTCGGTGTCGCCCCGATAGGGCTTGATGGTGATGCTGGCCATGTCAGGCCTCCTTGGTGATGTCGATGTGGGTCTGCTCGGCGATGACGACGCCGTCCGAGGTGGCGATGGTCGAACCCTTGCGTGCGGCCTGGGGGAAGTGACGGGGAGCGGACGACTTCAGCGGCTTCCGCGCGGCGGTGCGCGCGACGCCTGCCGCCTTGCGCGTCTCAGCCGGGATCGCCTTGGCGCGTGCCTTGGCCTCGACGGTCTGCGTGGGTGCGGTGCGCGCGGCCTGCCGCTCGGGCGACTGCTGGAACGCGCGCCGGAGCTGCGAGCCGAGGAACACCGAGCGCGGGTCCGGCTTGTAGCCGGTCTCCTTCTCGATGAACGCGCAGAACGCGAGGATCGCCGGGGTAATCGGCTTCTCGACCTCTGCGGCTCGGGCCGGGGTCTGCTTCTTGGTGGTCATTTCGGTCTCCTTGGTCGTGGTTCCGCCGCTGGTTCTGAAGAACTGGCGGCGATTGACGAGAGGAATCGAGCGCCATGCGTCTGAGGCGGCGCTACTCCGCCCTGAGAATCCGATGCAGCTGAGTCGGGCCGCTCGGACTCATGAGCGGGTGAGCGCCGGAGTCGTTCTCTCGGCAGATGGGCGCTCGCGGTGTCGTATGCCTCATGTCCGGCGTCGCTTCTGCGTCGGCGGGAGTGCGCCGCCGTCCCCGACGCGTTTCCGCACCTTGCGGAGCGCGCGGTCGCGGGCCTCGTCAACGAGCTCGGCGTCGATGTCGGCGGGCTCCGGTGTCGGTGTAGCGGTGAGCGCGGGCTGCTGGCGCTCGCGGAGCTCGAGTAGGGCGTGGGCCGCGGCGATCTGCTCGTCGGTCCAGTCCAGCGAGTCCATCGCCTCGACGTCCTCGCGGCGGAACGGTAGGCCGAAGTCATCGAGCGGCTTGGCGACGTCGGCCATGATCCGCTCGAACCAGTCCGGCTTCGCCCCGATCTGGACCTCGACGTCGACGGTCTGCCGCGAGGAGACACCTGCTCTGTCGAGGACCGAGTTGATCGCCTGGATACGGACCGCGGCGGGGTTGCGCTTGTCCTTCGCGATCTGCACCAGTTCACCGGCCAGGGGGTCCGAAGCCATGAGGAGTCGAACTTGTGCTGCGCGCCTCACCTGCGGGGCTGATCCGCCGTGCATTCGGCAGACGGTCCCTCCTCTGATCGGCGGGTTCGTGCAGCGGTTCCCGTCCCTCCTTGTCGCCGTGCATCGGGTCTCAGACTGCATAGGGTCGCTCATCGCTGTCTCCGTTCACTTGTGACTTCTCGACGTCTGACCCAGCCGGGGAACGCGTGATGCGCCCGCGCTGTCCGACGCGCGGCGTGCTCCCCGGCTGGGGGTCTCGATACGGCGAGACGAACCCCGTCGTTTGAACTCCGCCGCCCTTAAGGGAACGGCGGGACGGCGGAGTTGCCGCCCGTACCGCTCCCCGCACATCCCGGCCTGGACTCGCGGAGTAGCCCATGGCGGGGTTCCCGCGGAGTTGAATCCTCAGCGGCGGCTGGGCTCTAGCCCCGACCCCGCGGCAAGTCCGCCGTGCGGCGGCGGAGTTCCGGTTAGGCATCGTCAACCCCGCCGTCAACTCCGCTGCCGAGGACGAGCTTCTGCCCCGCGCCGGGAGCGACCCGCCAGCGGTCGCGGAGCTTGTTCTCGACGCCAGGTGAACGCTCGGCGACGATGCGCCCGGCGTCCCGCAGCTCCGTCCACGCCGTCCGCACTCGCTCCCGCGGGACGCCCGTCGCGGCGTAGACGGCGGCTTGTGCGGCGTCGGTGGTGTAGACCA
>JAATFJ010000088.1 GCA_015655255.1 Actinomycetales bacterium
GCGACGCCCGTGTGGTTCCTGATGGTCGCGATCAGCTATTTTTTCGTGCGCCGCTCGCCCGCCCACGGGCAGATGCGCGCCGAGTACCGCGCGTACGCCGCGCAGGAGCGCGCGGCGGCGAGGCAGTACAGCCGCCGGGCCTAGAGGCAGCTCGCGAGGGTGCCTCGCACGACCGCGCAGCATGCGACTGCGCGGCGAGTCGCCACGCGACCGCGCGGAATCAGGCAGACACGCGTAATCAGGCGGTTCCAGAGGATATTCGCCTGATTCCGTGCGATTGCCTGTTCTCGGGACGCGAGGGGCGGCGCGAGCGGTGTGCTCAGGAGGCGAGCCGACGCGCCGCCTCCTCCAGAACCTCCACGCGCTTGCACGCCGCGAAGCGGACCAGCCCCGCATAGGCCCCGTGATGCGCGGGGGCGACGAAGGCGCTCAGCGGGATCGCCGCGACCCCGGACCGCTCCGGCAGCGCCCGACAGAACGCCGCAGAATCCGTGCCGCCCAGCGCCGAGGCATCGGCGACGGTGAAGTACCCGCCGCGTGGGGGGATGACGTCGAAGCCCGCGGCACGCAGCCCGTCTCCGAGGATCTCGTGCTTACGGGCGAGCGCGGCCGCCGCACTGTCGAAGTACGCGTCCGGCAGGCCGAGGCCCACGGCGACGGCGGGCTGGAACGGGGCGCCGTTGACAAAGGTGAGGTACTGCTTGACCGTGAGGACAGCGGTGATGAGGTCGGCGGGGCCGTGCACCCAGCCGATCTTCCACCCCGTCGCGGAGAAGGTCTTCCCCGCGGAGGAGATCGTCAGCGTGCGTTCGGCCGCTCCCTCGAAGGTCGCCAGCGGGCGATGCGCGTCCGCGAACAGGAGGTGCTCATAGACCTCATCCGTGACGATGATCGCGTCATGGCGTATCGCGAGGCGGACGATCTCCTCCTGCACCTCCCTGCCGAAGACGGTGCCCGTGGGATTGTGTGGATCGTTGACGAGGATGAGGCGGGTGCGATCCGTGACCGCCGCGGCGAGCTCGTCCAGATCGGGCTGGAAGTCCGGAAGCCGCAGCGGCACCGTGCGCAGTCGCGCACCGGCGAGGGCGACGGCAGCCGCATAGGAGTCGTAGTACGGCTCGAAGACGACGACCTCGTCCTCGGGTGAATCGATGAGGGCGAGGAGCGTCGCCGTGAGTGCCTCCGTCGCCCCGGCCGTAACGATGACCTCCGTGGCCGGATCCACGGCGAGACCGTAGAAGCGCTCCTGATGGGCGGAGATCGCCGCGAGCAGTTCAGGAGCCCCGCGCCCCGGTGGGTATTGGTTGACACCCGCCGAGATCGCCGCACGTGCCGCCTCGAGAACCTCCGCAGGACCATCCTCATCGGGGAATCCCTGGCCGAGATTGATGGCCCCGGTCGAGGCCGCAAGAGCCGACATCTCTGCGAAAATAGTGGGTGCAACATCACCCGCGGGGGAGAGCAGACCCGCGCCTGCAGCGGTGCGGCGCCAGGCGCCAGGAGGAAGACTCATGGAGAACAGGCTAAGACCATAGTGGACGCTCACTCGCACCATAAGAAAAGCACAGACACGTGGCGCACCCTGAAAGGGCGTTGTTGAAGGAGCAGACATGAACGAAGACAACACCCCCCTCGAATCGACCGGGTCCCAGAACACCGACGAGAGCAAAACCCGCGCGGAGCAGCCGCGCACGTCAGACGCATCGTCCTCCGCCGAAGCGGGGGCGGGCACGATCATTCCGCCGCTGCCGGAGACCCCGGCGCCGGAGGCCGCACGGACAGGGCATGCGGTGCCGCAGGCCTTCACTTCGCCGAGTCCCTCGTACGGACAGCAGGCGATCTTCACCCCGCCGTTCGGCGGAGGCGCCTACGGAGCAGGAACCTCCGCCCCAGGCGCCTTCGGACAGACCGCTCCCACGCAGCCGCTCGGCGGTGGGACGGAGACCCTCGCCCCCGTGACGACCCTCGCTCCGTCCCGCTCCGAGAAGAAGAAGGGACTGGGAGCAGGAAAGGTCGCCGCCCTCATTGTCGCCGCCGCCCTCGTCGGCGGAGGCGCGGGCTTCGGCACGGGCGTCCTCGGCTCCTCGCTCACCTCGCGCACTTCCACGAGCGCCGCATCCAGCCCCAGCACGGTCACGGTCAACAACCCGGGCTCCGTGAACGAGACGACCGCCATCGCGACGACGGTTCTCCCCTCCGTGGTCACCATCGAGGTCACAGGAGAGAGCGAGTCGGGCAGCGGCTCTGGCGTCGTCCTCAGCGATGACGGCTACGTCCTCACCAACACCCACGTCGTCACGCTCGGCGGAGCGGCCGCCAACGCGACGATCCGCGTGACGACCTCTGACGGCCACATCTATGATGCGAGTGTCGTCGGCACCGACCCCATCTACGACCTCGCGGTCGTCAAGCTCGACGGCGCGAAGGACCTCACGCCCATCGAGTTCGCCGACTCATCGAAGCTCAACGTCGGCGACACGGCGGTCGCGGTCGGCGCGCCGCTGGGGCTCTCCAACTCCGTGACGACGGGCATCGTGAGCGCGCTCAACCGCAGCATCGAGATCGCCTCCTCCGCGGTACCGGACAGCGCGAGCCAGGACACCGATGGCGGCGACAGCAGCTCAGAGGAGTCCAGCCCGTTCCAGTTCGATATCCCCGGTCTCGGTGAGCAGGAGACGACGAGCTCCGACACGATCTCCATCGCCGTCATCCAGACGGACGCCGCCATCAACCCCGGGAACTCCGGTGGCGCGCTCGTCGACAGCACGGGCAAGCTCATCGGCATCAACGTGGCGATCGCCACCGCCGGCAGCTCCAGCTCCAGCTCGGATGAGTCCGGCTCCATCGGCGTCGGCTTCTCGATCCCCTCGAACATCGCCGAACGGGTCGCGAACGAAATCATCGACGATGGTGCGGCGACGCACGGGCTGCTCGGCGCCTCCGTCCGCGACGCCTCCTCCGTGGAGGGCGCATCGGTCACCGGCGCATACATCGTGGAGACCTCCGACGGAGGAGCCGCCGGTGCCGCGGGCATCACGGAGGGCGACGTCATCACCGAGTTCAACGGCGTCCCCATCACGAGCGCGAACGATCTCACCGCCCAGGTCCGTGCGGTCGCGGCGGGAAGCACGGCCACGCTCACCTACGTGCGGGACGGCAGCACCTCCGAGGCAGATGTCACCCTCGGGGAGCTTTCCCTCTAAACCCCGGGAGGAGGTCCCCCCTCGCATCCTCCCGGCAGAATGAAGACGCCACTCCGCGATAAACTCGCGGAGTGGCGTCTTTCTCTTTCGGCGCAGGAAACGCAGCCAAGATCCTGCGCATCCCGCTCTATGCCGCAGGGCGGGTAGGAACCCTTCTCGTCCCCCGCGGGAACACCTGGGCCTTCGGGTGCGGTGCGGGCGTCGGTGACGGGGCGCTCGCGCTGTGGCGGCTTGTCACGGCGCGCGGCCATGGCGCCGTGTGGCTCGTGTCCTCCGAGCGCGAAGAGCGGGAGGCGGCGACGCTCGGCATCCGCACGGTGCGGAAGGCCTCGTTCCGCGGATGGTGGGCGACGGCCCGCGCGGGCGTCATCGTCGTGAC
>JAATFJ010000337.1 GCA_015655255.1 Actinomycetales bacterium
GAGGTTGATGTCGAGGAAGCGCTCGTAGTGGCCGATGTCGAGGTCGGTCTCGGCGCCGTCGTCGGTCACGAAGACCTCACCGTGCTGGAAGGGGTTCATGGTGCCCGGATCGACGTTGAGATACGGGTCGAGCTTCTGCATGACCACGCGCAATCCGCGCGCGGTGAGGAGGTTCCCGAGGCTGGCGGCGGTGAGGCCCTTACCGAGGGAGGAGACGACACCTCCCGTCACGAAGATGTGCTTGGTCGTATCGTCCGCTGGTCGCTCGCCTGAAGTCTGCATCACGGGCTTCTATCCTAACAGTCGGGTTCCGTCGCGGAGACCGAGGAGCTCTCGCGTATGGCTAAGGGCGGCGTCCGAATCCGGCAACCCGGAGAGCAGGCGCGCCATCTCCGCCTCCCGCTCCGGTCCCTCCAATCGGCGGACGCTGGAGGACGTGACGGCGCCGTCGTGCGCCTTCACGACCGACAGATGGTTGTTCGCGAAGGCCGCGACCTGCGCGAGGTGGGTTACGGCGATGACCTGCGCCTTTTCCGCGAGTCGGGCGAGTCGTCGTCCGACCTCGATCGCGGCGGCGCCGCCGATGCCCGCATCGACCTCGTCGAAGACGAATGTGGGGACGGGGTCCGCCCCCGCGATGACGACCTCGATGGCGAGCATGACGCGGGAGAGCTCTCCTCCGGACGCGCCCTTGGCGACGGGACGCGGTTCGGCACCGGGATGTGGGGCGAGGAGGAGGGCGATCTCGTCCCGCCCGTGCGCGCTCTCCGCTCCCTCGTGCACGCGTACCTCGAGGCGCGCGTCCGGCATCGCGAGGGCGTGCAGTTCCTCGGTGACGGCGCTGCCGAGACGAGCCGCGGCGGCGGTGCGCCCCGCGGTGAGCGCTGCCGCAGCCGCATCGAGGTCGGCGCGGGCCTGCGCGCGGTCCGCCTCTAGCCGTCCGACGCGTTCGCCGTCATCGTCGAGTTCCGCGAGGCGCGCGGACCCGCTCTCCCACAGCGCGAGGGCGTCGTCGAGCGAGCCGTGTGCGCGGATAAGGGTGAAGAGGGCACTGCGGCGCTCCTCGACGGCGGCGAGCTCGTGGGGCCCCGCGTCGTCGAGATCGGCGAGGAAGCCGGAGAGCTGCGCGGCGAGATCCGTGACGCGGTAGCCGATGTCGGCGAGCTCTGCGCCGAGGCGGAGGAGCGCCGGATCGGTCGTGCGCTCCAGTGCGCGCTGGGCGTCGGTGAGGAGGCTCGTCGCATCGCCCTCGCCCTCGTCGTTAGAGAGCGCGGCATGGGCGTGGGAGGCGGCGGCGCGCAGTTCCTCGATATGGGAGAGACGTTCGGCGCGCTCGGCGAGCACCACGTCCTCACCGGGTTCCGGCGCGGTCTGCTCAATGAGGGTGAGTTCGGCGCGCAGCCGGTCGGCTTCTTCTCCCCGCCGGTCGCGGTTCTCCACGATTTCGGCGAGTTCCGCATCGATCGCGCGCCAGCGGGCGAAGGCCGCGGCGTAGGACTCTTTCGCAGCGTCGACGGGCGCTCCCCCGAAGCGGTCCAGTGCCTCCCGCTGCGCGGCGGAGGACCGCAGCCGCAACTGCTCCGACTGCCCGTGCACGACGATGAGCTCCGCGGCGAGCGCGGACAGCACGGCGGCGGGGGCGGCGCGGCCGCCGACACTCGCCCTGCTGCGGCCTTCCGCGCTGATAGTGCGGGAGGCGTAGAGCTCTGCGGTGCCATCGCCGACGGGTTCGAGTGCGCCGCCCGCCTCGGTGACGATCTCGGCGACCGTGCCCTCCTCCGGGACGAGCCACACGCCGGCGACGCTTGCCTGGGGCGCGCCAGAACGCACAGCGCCGGTGTCGGCGCGCTGGCCGAGGAGGAGTCCGAGACCGGTGATGACCATGGTCTTCCCCGCTCCGGTCTCACCCGTGATGGCAGTGAAGCCCGGGCCAAGCGAGAGGAGCGCCTCGTCGATGACGCCGAGGCCCTGCAGCCGCATCTCCTCGATCACTCGTCGTCTCCCGGATCGGCGCCGCGCCAGCCCTCCATGGGCAGCCGGAACTTGCGGACGAGACGGTTGGTGAAGGTCGTCGGGTGCAGCCGGGCGAGCCGGACGGGCCGCGGTGAACGGCGTACCACGACGCGCGCGCCCCGCGGGAGATCGTGCGAGCGGCGCCCGTCGCACCAGAGGATGCCCGTGCCGTCGGTGCGCTCCATGACCTCGATGACGACGGCGGTGTCCGGACCGACGACGAGCGGGCGGGCGAACAATGCGTGCGCGGAGAGGGGGATGACGGCGATGGCCTCGACGCTAGGCCAGATGACGGGGCCTCCCGCCGAGAAGTTGTAGGCCGTCGAGCCCGTCGGGGTGGAGACGACCATGCCGTCGCAGCCGAAGCTGGAGAGCGGACGCCCCTCGATCTCGACGACGACCTCGATCATGCGTTCACGGCTGGCCTTCTCCACGGTGGCCTCGTTGAGCGCCCAGGTCTCGTAGACGACCGTTCCTGCGGCGTCCTCGACGTGCACGGAAAGAGCGAGGCGTTCTTCGACCTCGTAGTCGCGTGCGATGACGCGGCGCACCGCATCGTCCATATCGTCGCGCTCGATCTCGGCGAGGAAACCGACGTGCCCCATGTTGATGCCGAGGACGGGGGCGCTGCCCTCGCGGACGAGTTCCGCCGCGCGGAGGATCGTGCCGTCCCCGCCGAGGACGATGGCGAGCTCCACATCTTCCGGGGAGATGTCGACGCCCACGGCGTCGAGTCCGCCGAATTCGGCGTCGACGGCGGAGAACTCCTCACGATCCTCGTGCGCGAAGACGGGGTTGGCCCCGGCGGCGCGCACGGCATCGATGACGCGATGAGCGGCACGCACCGTGTCCCTGCGTTCGGCGTGGGCGACGACCAGGATGTTACGCTCGTTCATCGTCCTCCCGCCAGCTCGTCGATCCGCTTCGTCCATTCTGACGGATCGTCGCCGTCCCCGCGCACGAGATGAACGAGATATTCCGCGTTGCCGTGCGTCCCGAGGATCGGGGAGGCGATGATTCCGCGGATGCCCAGCCCCGCATCGGCGGCGGCCCAGACGACACGCGAGACGGCATCGGCGCGCGTCGCACGATCCGTGACGAGACCGCCGCGGACGGCGGTGCGCCCCACCTCGAACTGCGGCTTGATGAGGAGGATCGTATCGGCCCCGGGCGGGGCGATGTCCGCGACCGCGGGGAGGACGAGTTCCAGGGAGATGAAGGACAGGTCGCCGACGATGAGTGGGGGGCGTTCGCTCTCCCCCGTCGCCCGGGCGAGTGTGTCTGGAGTCATATAGCGGACGTTGAAGCCTTCCACGGCGGTCACCGCGGGGTCAGCCGCGATCGTGGCATCGAGCTGGCCGTGACCGACGTCGACGGCGAGCACGCGGCGGGCGCCGCGCTCGCGGAGCACCTGAGTGAAGCCTCCCGTGGAGGCCCCCATGTCGAGGGCGAGCCGTCCCTCCACGCGGACGGCGAAGGCATCGAGCGCGGCGAGCAGCTTATGGGCGGCTCGGCTCACGTAATGGTCCTCCCCCGCGATGGCGAGCTGCGCATCGTCGGCGACGGAGAGGGCGGGTTTCACGACGGGCCGCCCGTCCACGGTGACGCGTCCCTGACTGATCAGCGTGGCTGCCTGGGTGCGGGAACGTGCGAGCCCTCGCGCGGCGAGGGCGGCATCGAGGCGCGTCACCGGTCTCCTGCACCCTGATGTTGATCAAGGCGCGCACCGCTGTCGAGGCGGCGAGAGAGCTCGTCGTGTAAATGTGCGTAGGCCTCCGCGCGCGCGGACAGCGGTTGTCCCTCAATGAGGCGCAGGCGACTCCACAGGCCGTCGGCGGGGGCGTCTGTCGCGCCGCGCGTCTCTTCCCGGGGCTCGGTCGTCATGGCTTTCACTCTAGCGGCGGGCGACGACATCGTCCCGGCGCCCCTCCGGGAGCGGCACGCAGAAGACGACAGGCGGTTCGTAGCGATATCAGACGCGGAAGAAGGGGTCCTCGTACAGTCGCTCCGGCACGCGGAAGCCGTAGATCGCGCGGCCGGTACGCCAGATCGCCTGGGAGCCCGCACGGAGCAGGTCGATGGCACGACTCCCCTCCGCAAGGATGTGCACCTCGGAGGCGTCGTCGATGCGCACGGCCGCATCGCGCACGCGTACGACGTCCCCCTCGACGACGGTGTCCGGGTAGGGCTCGTGCAGTTCCCGGAGATCTCCGAGGAGGAATTCGGGACGCGATCCGACGGGCGCGGCGAGGACGTGCTTAGGCCGGTCGATGCCGGTCAGCACGAGAGCGGAGGACAGGCCCGCCTGCACAGCACCGAGCACATCGGTGTCCAGGCGATCGCCAATGAAGAGCGCGTTCCGCGCGCCGAAGCGAGCGATCGCCTCCTCGAAGATGGGAGTCTCCGGTTTTCCCGCCACCGCCGCCAGCCGGCCGACGGCGGTGTGCACGGCGGACACGAGCGTGCCGTTGCCCGGCGCGACGCCGCGCTCGCGCGGGATGGTCCAGTCGTTGTTCGTCGCGATCCAGGGGATCCCGCCGTCCTCCTCAGGGACTTTGAGGGCGAAGGCGGCCTCAGCAAGATCCGTCCAGGCGACGTCGGGAGCGAAGCCCTGCACGACGGCGCGGGGAGAGTCCTCGGCGCTGCGCGTGACCGTGTAACCCGCCTTCTCCGCCTCTACGACGAGTCCCTCGCCGCCGACGATGAGAATCGTCGCCGGCGCGGGGACCAGCGTGTGCAGTAACCGCATCGCCGCCTGCGGACTGGTGACGACGTCGTGCGCCGCCACGGAGAGGCCCAGCTCGCTGAGGTGCGCCGCCACCGACGCGTCCGTGCGGGAGGCGTTGTTGGTGATGTAGCCGACACGCAGCGTCTCCGCCGCACGGTTGAGGCTCTCGACGGCATACGGCAGCGCGCCGGGGCCGGCGTACACGACACCGTCTAGATCAGCGAGAACCGCGTCCTTACCGCTCAGCGGTGTGCCCGCGTCGCGGGTGCGGGAGAAAAGTGCCATCAGGCGTCCTCCCCCGCCATCGCCGCCGCGGAGTCGTCAGGGCTGACCGCGGCGTCGTTGGTGCCGGGCACGTCACCCGTCGCGGCTGCGTCGTCGGCGGCGGCATCATCGGCTGTCGTAGCGACGCTCTCGTCTATCGGGGAGACGGCCTCACCCGTCGGGCCGGAGTCCTTATCCGACTCATCGGCGGAATCCTCATGCGAACGGTCCGCCTCATCGACGAGCCCCTCATTGATCAGCCCGTCCTCGACGAGCCCATCCTCGACGATGATCTCGTCGTCGTCGAGGCCCAGCGCGGCCGCCGCGACACTCGCGCGGGAATTCCAGAAAGCGGCCTCTTCTTCGCGTCCGAGATCCTCCAGCACCGCCGCACGGGCCGAGAAGAGCGCGGGGCTCCATTCGAAGGCGCGGTCCGGATCCAGCTCAGGGATCTCAAGCTCGCCCAGCGCCAGTTCGGTCTCACCACGATCCAGCCGCGCACCCGACATCGCGATCGCCAGGGCTACCCGCTCCGCGGTGGGAAGCGCCGCGCGATCCACTGCACGTCCCTCTTCCAGCGCCCGATCGGGACGTCCCACCCCGCGCTCGCTGTCGACGATGAGGGCGATCTGGTCGTCTTTGCCGGAGATCCTCCGGTAAGTGCGCAGCTCGCGCAGTGCGAGCGCGAAATCGCCGACCGCATAGGCCGTGATCGCCACAGACTCGCGCACGATCGCGATACGGGCCGCGTGACGCGATGCGGCGCGCGCATGCTCGTGCGCCGCTACTGGATCGTCATCGACGAGCCGGGCAGCCATCGCCAGATGACGAGCCACCCGCTCGGCGTTCTCCTTGCTCAGCGTCTTCAGCTCGTTGCGCGCCGAGGGATGCAGATCCGCCGCCGTGATCTCGTCCGGCAGGAACGGGTCCGGAATGCGGGGCCGGCCGTCGGATCGAACCCGATCTTTCCCGCCACGCTGCGGA
This sequence comes from Actinomycetales bacterium, assembly GCA_015655255.1. The sequence continues at coordinate 5,990 of JAATFJ010000337.1, forward strand.
CGGCCTGCTCCGGAATCCTGTCCTCTGTATCCACGCCGCTCGCCGGAATCCGAGCGGCCATAGCCGCGCCGCTCACCGGAGGCCGACTCTCCCTGTCCACGATGGGCACCACTATTACCGCGACGTGCGTCCGAGCCCTGGTAGCCGCGGGTGTCGGACCGGTCAGGCCGGTTGTACCCACCGCGCTCACCAGAGCGGGCCTGTCCATAGCCGCGACGGTCCGCGGAGCCCGAACCGCGCTGCGCCTGACGCTCACCAGAGTCTTGACGTCCGTAGCCCCGGCGCTCGCTAGAGTCCGATCGTGCGCCATGCGGGCCATCGTTCGAGCGGCTGTAACCACGGTCCGAGGATCCTGTCGGCGTGCGGCGGCCCGCACCGCGGTAGCCGTCATCGCGGCGGTCGCCAGCGGAGCTTCTCGCGCGGCGGCCAGGATCGTCCGGACTCTGCGCCCCGCGTCCCGCTGAGGGGCGTGCGCCGCGATCGCCCGAGGGGGGAGTGCGCAGGTAGGACCCGCGATCATTTCCGCGCGACGGTTCGGAACCCGCACGGCGGGAAGGCCGATCACGGTCGGGGTTTCCGTCAACGCCCTTGCGTTCGTCCTTTTCCTCCGCCATCACGGCTCCTTCTCCCTGTCGCCGCTCATGCTACGGCTTGTTAACGCGTGATGGCCACCCAACCCTGGGTGGCCATCACACTAAAGAAAGTTCGGCGGTGTCCTACTCTCCCACAGGGTCCCCCCTGCAGTACCATCGGCGCTATGAGGCTTAGCTTCCGGGTTCGGAATGTCACCGGGCGTTTCCCTCACGCTATGGCCGC
>JAATFJ010000336.1 GCA_015655255.1 Actinomycetales bacterium
GATGCCGGCGATGGCGATGCGGACCATGTCAGTCTCCGATCTCTGGGAGGATCTCCGCCGCGAGCGAGGGCGAGAAATCACGTTCGAAGGGGAAGAGGGGTCGTGCGCGCCGGGTGAACTCCAACCGGTCGAAGTCCAGGTCGGTCCCGCCAGGAGTGAGGGCCATGAAGTGGCTCCCCGCGGCGGCGACCTGGCTGGGGAAGAGGTACCCGTTCTTGACGACGACGGCGTCGAAGCCGTCCACGTCGATCACGGCGGCGTGCGGGCTTCCGTTCGCGCTCTCGGAGGGGTCGCCCGCCATGACGAACCTCCGCCTCGTCGTCTGCACCGTCACGAAGACGCTCCCCTGCGCGAGCAGGGCGCCGACGGTCCCTTCCCCCGGATTCCGTCCCTCGATGAGCCGGATCACCCGCCAGGGTCCGGGCACGGGTTCCGCGTAGCGCGCGTCGACGACGGCGCCGATGGCACGGTCGAGCTCCCCGCCCGCGCCGATCTCCGCCGCGCGGGCGACGGCGTCGGGATCGCACACGCCCGCGACGAGGATGCGCTTCCCCGCCGCACGCAGATCGTCGCGGGCGAGGACGCGGACGAGCGGATAGGTGATGTCCCCCGCGGAGCCCGCCGTGACGTTGTCGCCGGAGTCGCTGATGAAGAGCGGGGCGGGCTGATCCGTCAGCAGAAAGTCGACGGCCTCGTCGAAGCTCCCGTAGTGGTCGCTCACGATGCCGAAGTCCTCGCGGGCGCCCCAGTACCCCTCGGCGAGCCGCTCCGAGGCCGCGGAGACGACGGACGCGTCGGTACCCGTGACGAGGACGGCCGCCCCGTTCCGCGGCTCGTCCGCCCAGGCGAAGCCGACCCAGATCGAGGCGTCGACGATCTCGGGGTGGGCGGCGATCTCGGAGAGCACTGCGCCGAAGACGCGTGCACCGGGCTCGACCTCCGTGGAGGTGCGCTCGCCGGGGAGCAGCGAGGGCACGCCGACCCACGCGCGCAGCGGCCTCTCCCCGGAGCGGATGATCTCGATGAGCTGCCGCACGACCCGCAGGGGCGTCTCGTGGTTGTCGATGTGCGGGGAGTAGCGGTGGCAGCTCGCGAGATCGACGAGGGCGGCGAGCTCCCGGGAGAGGTTCCCGTGCGGATCCATCGACATGGCGATCGGCACGTCGAATCCCACGACGGCGCGCACGGCGCCGACGAAGCGCTCCTCGGCCCCCTCCCGACCGGCGACGGCGACGGCGCCGTGCATGTGGAGGTAGACGCCGTCCAGCGCACCGGCCCCGCGGAGACCTGAGACGACCTCCTCCTCGATGGCGTCGTAGGCCTCGGGGAGGACGGGGCCGCTGGCTCCGCCCATCGCGACGACGAGGGGGACGAACTCGACTCCGTCGAGCAGCCCGGCGGGGATGCCCCCGTCGAAGCCGTAGGACTCGACGAGCGGCGCACCGCGGTCGTAGCGGAAGAAGTCCTTCCCCGCCTCGTGGAGCGAGAACCCGGAGGCCTCGTTGTGGATACCGGCGATGGCGATGCGCATGTCTTCCTCTCAGCGACGCAGGATGGCGGGGGTCAGGTCGGCGGCGAAGCCGTGGTCGAGGGGGACGATCGGGCGCTGCAGCCGCTGGAACGCGAGCCGCGCGGGATCCAGATCGGTGCCTCCGGGGGTCACCGCCATGAAGGAGCTCTGCGCGCGCGCCTCCTGGCTGGGGAAGAGGTACCCGTTCTTGACGACGACGACGTCGAAACCGTCCGGCTCGAACCAGGCGAGGTGGTGAAGGACGCCCGGCGGGAAGCCGGGATCGTCCGGGGAGACGAACGCGGTCCGCTCCTTCTGCAGGAGGACGGAGATCGTCCCGTCGCGGACGAGGGCCCCGATTGTCCCCTCTCCCGGCGCACCCTCGATGAGCCTCTCTACGGACCATTCGCCGTCGACCGGGGGAGAGAAGCGGTCGTCGAGGAAGGCGCCGATGCCGCGGCGGAGGACGGCACCGGGTCCCGCCGCGATCGCGGCGTCGACGGCGTGGGGGTCGGTGAGACCGGCGAAGAGGAACCGGCGTCCGGAGGAGACCGCCCCCGTGTCCGCCTTCGTGGCGGCGAGCGCCGCCGTGACGTCGCCGGACCCTCCGGCCGTGACGTTGTCGCCCGCGTCGGAGAGGTACACGGGCGCGGGCGCGCCGTCGGTCACGAACCCGAGCGCCTCCACCCACGTGCCGTGGTGCTCCGCGACGATCCGGAACTCGTCCCGCGCGGCCCAGTAGGTCTCCGCGATCTCCGCAGCGCACGCCGCGGCGCTCTCCGCGTGCCATCCCGTGACGACGACCGCCGCGGCGCAGCGCGGCTCGTCCGCCCAGGCGAAACCGACGACGAGTCCCGCGTCGAGGACGCCGTGGCGCTCGATCGAGGGGAGGAGCGTCCCGAAGACGCTCGCCCCGGGTTCCACCGCCGTCGAGGTGCGCTCGCCCGGGTAGAGCACGGGGATGCGGACGTGCACCTTGGCGGGGCGCCGACCGGTGCGCAGCACCTCGATGAGGAGGCGGATCGCCCGGTCCCTCGTCTCGAGGAGGTCGATGTGGGGGGCGTGCCGGTGGACGGCGACGAGGTCGAGCGCCTCCGCGAGCTCCCGCGAGATGTTCCCGTGCGTGTCCATCGACGCGGAGAGGACGACATCGGGGCCCGTGACGGCACGCAGCCGTCGCAGGAAGTCCTCGTCCGCGCCCTCCCGTCCCTCGACGGCGAAGGCGCCGTGGAGGTCGAGGTAGACGCCGTCGAGCGGGAGCGCCTGGGCGATCCCCGAGAGGATCTCGTCAACGAAGGCCTCGTAGGTCTCCTCCTGGACGGGACCGCTCGCGCCGGAGGACGCCCGCAGGACGGGGAGGAACTCGACCCCGGCGATCGTCTCCGCGCCGATGCGGCGCTCCAGGTCGTACTGGGCGATCAGCTCCGCGCCGCGGGCGAGGTCGAAGAAGGACTCGTCCGCACGGTGCAGGGAGAAGGTGGAGGCCTCGTTGTGCAGGCCGGCGATGGCGATCCTCATATGTTCTCTCCTTGATCGATCAGTACGGCATGGATGCTCGGCGCGAACTCACGGTCCAGCGGGAAGAGCGGTCGTTCCACACGCCGCAGCCGAGCGCGCTCGATGTCCAGATCGGTGCCGCCGGGGGTGAGGGCCATGAACGCGCTGCCCGCTGCGGCGACCTGTCCGGGGAAGAGGTAGCCGTTCTTGACGATCACGGCGATGTAGCCGGAGACGTCGAGGAACGCCTGTCCGGGAATCCTGCGAGGGACGAACGCGGGGTCGTCGGGGCTCGTGAACACCGCACGGAGGCGCTGGACGGTGACGTCGACCGGTCCGTTGCGCAGGAGCGCCGCGACCGGCCCCTCTCCCCAGACGCCGTCGATGATCTCCACGACGCGCCACGGTCCCGGCGCGGGAGGCGCGTATTGCGCGCTCAACCAGGCCCCGATGCCCTCGAGCGTCCCCCCGATGCCCGCGGACGCGGCCCGCTGGAAGGACTCGGGGTCGTAGAGCCCCGCGACGAGGACGCGGGCGTTCCGCTCGCCGAGTTCTCCCGCGCGCGCCACGAGGGCGGTGAGGACGACGGTCGTGTCCCCGTCGCCCCCTCCCGTGCAGTTGTCACCGGCGTCGGACACGAAGACGGGACGCGGGTTCTGGTCGTCGAGGA
>JAATFJ010000313.1 GCA_015655255.1 Actinomycetales bacterium
CCTGACGCGCGCGACGGCCTCAAACCCGTCCAGCGCCGCATCCTCTACCAGATGGCGGAAATGGGGCTGCGCCCCGATCGCGGCCATGTGAAGAGCGCCCGCGTCGTGGGCGAGGTCATGGGAAAGCTGCACCCCCACGGCGACTCAGCGATCTACGATGCGCTCGTCCGACTCGCCCAAGACTTCGCCCTGCGCGTGCCCCTCGTCGACGGCCACGGCAACTTCGGCTCGCTCGACGACGGCCCCGCCGCGGCCCGGTACACCGAGGCCCGCCTCGCGCCCGCCTCACTCGCTCTCACCGAGAACCTCGACGAGGACGTCGTCGACTTCGTCCCCAACTACGACGGGCAGTTCCAGCAGCCCAGCGTGCTCCCCGCCGCCTTCCCCAATCTCCTCGTCAACGGCGCGAGCGGCATCGCCGTCGGCATGGCGACGAACATGGCGCCGCACAACCTCATCGAGGTCGTCGCCGCGGCGGCTTATCTCCTCGAACATCCTGAGGCCACCGTCGAAGAGCTCATGGAGTTCGTGCCGGGACCCGACTTCCCCTCGGGCGGCATCATCATGGGCCTCGACGGCATCACCGATGCATATAAGACGGGCCGGGGCGCGTTCAAGGTCCGCGGCAAGGTCTCCATCGAATCCCTCGGACCGCGCCGCATGGGGCTCGTCGTCTCAGAGCTGCCCTATATGGTCGGGCCTGAGCGTCTCATCGAGAAGATCCGCGACGCTGTCCAGGCGAAGAAGCTACAGGGTATCAGCGACGTCACCGACCTCACCGACCGGCAGCACGGGCTCCGCGTCGCCATCGGCGTGAAGACGGGCTTCGAGCCGCAGGCGGTCCTCGAACAGCTGTATCGGCTCACGCCGCTGGAGGACTCCTTCAGCATCAACAACGTCGCTCTCGTCGACGGGCAGCCGCGGACGCTGGGCCTCAAGGAGCTGCTGAGCGTCTATGTGAAGCACCGTCTCGAGGTCATCACGCGTCGCAGCCGCTATCGTCTTGCGCGGCGCCAGGAGCGGCTGCACCTCGTCGAGGGGCTGCTCACCGCGATCCTCGACATCGATGAGGTCATCCAGGTCATCCGCTCCTCCGATGACACCGAGCAGGCACGGACACGGCTGCAGGACGTCTTCGATCTCTCCGAGCCGCAGGCAGAGTACATTCTGGAGCTCCGCCTGCGGCGCCTGACGAAGTTCTCCCGTATCGAGCTGGAGTCCGAGCGCGACGCACTGCGTGCGGAGATCGCGATGCTGGAGGAGCTGCTCGGCAGCGAGATCCTCCTGCGCGGCCAGGTCGCCCACGAGCTCGACGCGGCGGCGGCGGCCTATGGCACACCGCGCCGCACGCTGCTAATGAACGCGAAGCCCGCCGCACCGCGGCGTACGGGGGCCGCGACGCCCGATCTGCAGATCGCCGATGCGCCGACCGTCATCGTGCTCTCCACGACGGGACGCGCCGTGCGCGTGGACCTCGCGGAGGGACAGGAGCTCACCCGGCCCGCGCGGCGCAGCAAGCACGATGCGATCCTCAGCAGCGTGGCGGCGACGGTCCGCGGCGAGGTCGGAGCGATCACGAGCGCCGGGCGTCTGCTGCGCTTCTCCCCCGTCGATCTGCCGTCGGTGCCCGCGACTTCGGTGCAGCTCGGCGCCGGTGTACGGATGCGCGACTATCTCGGGCTCACCGCGCGGAACGAACGCGTGCTCACACTCGTCGACCTCGGCTCCGAGACGCCCGTGGCGCTCGGCACGGCGCAGGGCGTCGTCAAGCGCATCGTCCCCGCGGGTCTCGCCGTGAAGCCCGAGCTCGAGGTCATCGGGCTCAAGCCGAAGGACGAAGTCGTCGGCGCCGCGACGGCGCCCGATGAGGCGGAGCTTGTCTTCGTGACGACGGATGCGCAGCTGCTGCGCTTCTCCGCCGCGGCGGTGCGCCCGCAGGGGGCGCCCGCGAGCGGCATGGCGGGCATCAAGCTCGGCGGCTCGGCCACGGTGCTGTTCTTCGGCGCGGTGACCGCCGAATCCGCCGTCGTGGCGACGATCTCCGGCGCGGAGGGCATGATCGCCGGCACGGATGCCGGTCGCGCAAAGGTCTCCTTCTTCTCGGAGTATCCCACGAAGGGTCGCGCAACCGGCGGTGTCCGTGTCCACACCTTCCTCAAGGGTGAGGACCGTCTCACGCTCGCGTGGGTGGGCCCCGATCCCGCGTATGCCTCGGGCTCCGACGGTGCCGTGCGCGCACTCCCCGCCGCGGGCGCGAAGCGCGACGCCTCCGGCCACCCCCTCGACGCCGTGATCGCCTCCATCGGCACCCCCGTCGCCTAGCATCCTCGCGCGTCCTCCCGGCTATTTCTGCCTCCGGCCGTGGATGCGGGATGCATTCCCGGCGCAAGACGCAAATAGTCGGGAGGATGACGATGGGCGGCGTGCGGGAGGAGTGCGGGGCGTCAGGCGTCGATGGCGTCGCGGGAGAGTCGGTCGGACGAGTCGATGATGAACTCGCGGCGCGGGGCGACCTCATTGCCCATGAGAAGCTCGAAGACCTGGCCGGCGGCCTCCGCATCCTCCATGCGCACGCGGCGCAGCAGACGCCCGGAGCGATCCATGGTCGTGGAGGCGAGCTGTTCCGCATCCATCTCACCGAGACCCTTGTACCGCTGAATGGGCTCGTGCCAGCGCTTATTGGCCTTGCGCAGCTTCGCGAGGAGCGTGTGCAGCTCCTGCTCCGTGTAGGTGTAGATCGTCTCATTGGGCTTGGAACCCGGATTGATGACGATGACCCGGTGCAACGGAGGCACGGCGGCGTACACGCGCCCCGCCTCGATGAGCGGACGCATGTAACGGAAGAAGAGCGTGAGGAGGAGCGTTCGGATGTGCGCCCCGTCGACATCGGCATCGCTCATCAGGATGACTTTGCCGTACCGCGCGGCATCGATGTCGAAGCTGCGGCCCGAGCCCGCGCCGACGACCTGGATGATCGAGGCGCACTCCGCGTTCGAGAGCATGTCGGCGACCGAGGCCTTCTGCACATTGAGGATCTTTCCGCGGATGGGCAGCAGCGCCTGGTATTCGCTGTCCCTGGCCAGTTTCGCCGTGCCCAGCGCAGAATCGCCCTCGACGATGAACAACTCGCTGCGGTCGTCAGCGGAGCGGCAGTCAACCAGCTTCGCGGGCAGGCTCGAGCTGGCCAGGGCCGACTTGCGACGCTGGTTCTCCCGGTGCTCGCGGGCCGCGATCCGGGTCTTGGCAGCGGCGGCGA
>JAATFJ010000084.1 GCA_015655255.1 Actinomycetales bacterium
TCGACGATGAGGATCTTGCCCTCGTACTCGAAGATCGTCATGTTCCGGCCGACTTCGCCGAGGCCGCCGAGCGGGGTGACCCGCAGCGTGCCGTCGGCGAGGGGTGCAGGCTCAGCGATGGGATTGGACATCTATCTCCTCATCAGGGCACATCTCGTGCCCGTTCTTTCTGGACGCTCCGTGGCGCCCGATGTCTCAGCGTGTGGTGCCGGACACCTTCGGTAGTGCACCGCCGGCCGCCGCATTGCGGTCGGGGCGGAAGTTAGAGAAGTCGGCGCCGGGGACACCCGTGACGAGGGCGAGCTCGTCCTCGATGATGGCGGCCTCCCATTCCTCCGGCCCGACGAGCGGAAGGCGCACGCGCGGGCTTCCGATGCGGCCGAGACCATGCAGGATGTACTTCGCGGAGACGGTTCCGGGGACATGGGTCATGACCGCGCGGACGAGCGGCTCCAGACGCTTGTGCTCCGCCGTCGCCGCAGCGAGGTCACCGCGATTCACAGCGTCCACGATGGTCCGGTACGGCGCCGCGGTGATGTTCGCCGTGACGCCGATGAGGCCGGAGGCGCCGATCGCGAGGTGCGGGAGGACGTTCGCGTCGTCGCCGGAGAAGTAGAGCAGGTCAGTCTGGTTGAGGACGCGGCTCACCTCGGAGAAGTCGCCCTTCGCGTCCTTGATCGCGAGCACGTTGGGGTGCTTCGCGATGCGGAGGATCGTCTCGTATTTGATGGGGACGCCGGTGCGACCGGGGATGTCGTACAAAATCACCGGAAGGTCGGTCGCGTCGGCCACGAGCCGGAAGTGCGTGAGGACACCCGCCTGGGTGGGCTTGTTGTAGTAGGGCGTGACGATCATGATGCCGTCGGCGCCCGCCTTCGCACTCGCCTTGTAGAGCTCGATCGCATGGGCGGTCTCGTTGGAGCCACCGCCGGTGATGATCTTGGCGCGGCCGGCAGATACATCCTTGCCGACCTCCACGAGCCTGATCTTCTCGGGGTCCGTGAGGGTTGATGTCTCGCCGGTCGTTCCCGTCACGACGATGCCGTCAGCACCCGCGGTGATGACGGCATCGATGTGCTTCTCGACGGCGGGCCAATCGACTTCGCCGTCGGCCGTCATCGGAGTGACGAGCGCGACGAGAACCTGTCCGAAAGGATTTCCCGTGTGCGTCATGCCTCCCAGGATATCGCTTCGCGCAGGCCCGCGATGCCGCAACCATGCGGATCTCATCGACGAGAATGGTCTCCCGTGTGCCATCGACGGTACTCTCGCGCCGTGCAGGACGGGCGCGGCGTCATCAGCCGCGTAGGCTCTCGCCTATGGCTTGGCTCACCCGTGACTCCCGCGTCGTCTACCACAACAACTGGATCTCCGTGCGAGAGGATGCCGTTACGGGGCCGGGAGGGGACGGCATCTACGGCGTGGTGACGATGCAGAACCCCGCGGTCTTCGTCGTGGCGCTCGATGCCAACGAGCGCGTCGCTCTTGTGCGCCTGGAACGGTACACGACGGGCTCGTCCCTGGAGATCCCCGCGGGCGGGACGGACGGGGAGGATCCTCTTGTCGCTGCCCGGCGGGAGCTGGAGGAGGAGACCGGCTTCCGGGCGGAGGATTGGACGCCACTCGGCACGACGACGGCGCTCAACGGCATCGCCGTGGCGCCGGAACACACCTTCCTCGCCCGAACATTGCATCCGGTGTCTGCAGGAGCGGGTCCCTCCGCCGCGCAGGCGGAGGAGGGGATCGAGTCGGTCTCCTGGGTGCCGTTCGCCGATGTGCTCGCCCGCATCCGCGACGGCAGGATCACCGACGGCGAGACGATCGCCGCCATCGCCCTTGCCGGCATCCATCTGGGGCGCTTCCGCTGACCCCGGCGCCGGCCAAGGACCTGGTCCCCGCAGGGGCCGCCGTGCGGTTCTGCAGGACGGCCATCCGCCGGGCGGACGGGACGACGGGTCGAGGTCAGCGCTCGTAGGCGAGGAAGCGGTAGCGGATGCCCGTGCGGGACGTCTGCCACTCCCCCGTGCTCACGAGGCGCCATCCCGCGCGGGACGGCGCAAAGGCGTCACCCGCGACGTCGATGTCGAGCTCGGTGATCTCCAGGCGGTCGGCGCCCGTGATCGCCTGCGCGTAGACCTCCGCACCGCCGATGATCCACACCCGGTCGAGCCCGCGCACGGCCTCGGTGATGTCGGCGGCGCGCCGCGCGCCAGCGGCCGACCAGTCCTGCGTGCGGGTGATGACGATATTCTCACGTCCGGGCAGCGGGCGGAAACGTGCGGGCAGCGACTCCCAGGTCTTCCTCCCCATGACCACGGCGGCGCCCATCGTCACCTCACGGAAGTGCGCGCCGTCCTCGGGAACGTGCCAGGGAATACCGCCAGCCGCGCCGATCACCCCTCCCCGGGCTTCCGCCCAGATGAGGCCGACCCAGGTCATACCGCCACCGCTCCCCGGATCGCCGGGTGGTGCTGGTACCCCTCCACCACAAAGTCGTCGTAGGCGTAGTCGAAGATCGAGTCGGGACGACGCGTGAACAGCAGCGTCGGATACGGGTACGGCTCACGGGTGAGCTGCTCGCGCACCTGATCAAGGTGGTTGTCGTAGATGTGGCAGTCGCCACCGGTCCACACGAAGTCACCGGGCTCGAGTCCTGTCTGTTCCGCCACCATGAGCGTGAGCAGGGCATAGGAGGCGATGTTGAAGGGCACGCCGAGGAAGAGGTCCGCGCTGCGCTGGTAAAGCTGGCAGGAGAGCTTCCCTTCTGCCACATAGAACTGGAACAGCGCGTGGCACGGGGCCAGTGCCATATCGGGGATGTCCGCAGGGTTCCAGGCCGAGACGATGAGACGCCGCGAGTCGGGCGAGGACTTCAGCTGCGCGATGACGTCGGAGGGCTGGTCAATGTGGCCGCCGTCCGGCGTCGGCCAGGAACGCCACTGCACACCGTAGACGGGGCCGAGTTCGCCGGATGCGTCGGCCCATTCGTCCCAGATCGTCACACCGTTCTCCTGCAGCCACCGCACATTCGAGTCACCGCGGAGGAACCACAGCAGCTCATAGGCGATCGACTTGAAGTGCACGCGCTTCGTAGTGATGAGGGGGAACCCCTGGGAAAGATCGAACCGGAGCTGCCTGCCGAAGACGCTGTTGGTGCCGGTTCCGGTGCGGTCGGTCTTCTGCGAGCCGTTCTCGAGGACGTCACGGAGGAGGTCTTCGTAGGGCGTCGGGATGGCAGCGCTCATGGGTGCCACGATACCTCCATCCTGGTGCCGGCCGGGCCGACGCCGCGCGTCATTTGCGGACATCTCGGCGCGGTCGCCCCACCGTAGCCGTACCCTTTTCGCATGCCCGTGCTCCTCGCCGTCGCTGCCGCCACCGCCCTGATCGTGCTGGCGCTCGTCATCGGCATCATCGTGCGGCGCCGCGAGGGACGAGAGCGAGCGGTGTCCGGTGTCCGGCTCCGGGCCGAGGACATCGCGCCGACCCCTCTCGCTCCGCGAGGGACCCTTGTGCAGTTCAGCACCGAGTACTGCGCCCGCTGTCCACAGACGCGTCGGCTCCTGCACGCCGTCGCCGCCGAGCACGCGGGGGTCGAGCCCGCGGAGATCGACCTCACCCGCCGTCCGGATCTCACCGCCCGCTACGGCATCACCCAGACGCCGACGATTCTCATCTTCGATGCCCGCGGAGACGCCGTCGCCCGCTTCGACGGCGTTCCTGCGGCGCCGCGCGTCCGCGCCGCGATCGATGCCCTGCCTCTCATCAAGGAGTACTCATGACCACGCCTGCTCCCATCGACGCCCGCGGCCCGCGTTTCGCCGCCGGTATCACGAGCGTCCTGCTCATCATCGACGTCGTCCTCGGTCTCATCGGCACCTCCACCGCACGATTCTCGGGCGCGGCGCCATTCGGCTGGTTCGCCTACCAGCCTCTCGCTGACGACTCGTTCGCGCCGGGGTCAGGGACGTGGCTCCTCCCCGCGCTCCCTCTGGCAGATCGCGTCCTCGACCCCGCCTTCCTGCTCCTCATCCTCATCGCCGCGCTCTTCCTCTGGGGCGTGCTGTCGTCGCGTACGCAGCCCTGGTAGGTGCTCTTCCGGAAGGTCCTGCAGCCGCGTCTGCCCAAGCCCA
>JAATFJ010000009.1 GCA_015655255.1 Actinomycetales bacterium
TCGCGGATCAGCTCGAGCGCCTGGCGGAGGCGGCGGATGCCGACGCGACGGCCGGAGCGGATCGCGGTGCGCAGGTCGTCGCGCGTGAGGATCGAGGGCGCGCCCGCGTTCGGCCGCCCGAAGCCGGATCGCCACACGCGGCAGAAGTGGTCGCCGAGCGTCACGAGATCGATCAGAGGAAGTCCTCCGAGAGCGGCCCAGGTGGTCGCGGCGGTCGTGACGGGCAACCCGTCGATCGTGGTGAGAGCGGACGTCTCGGGGCGGGCGCGGTGAGCGGTCGCGCCACGGGTGCGCACGAGCGGAGCGGTGCCGAACACGCTCACGTGCACGGTGAGCTCGCCGTTCCGGGCGATGCGCGATCCGCTTCTGGCGAGGGGGAGAGGCGCGCGCCAAAGGGCCGCGGCCGTCTCATGGCTGAAGAACTGCCCGGGGCGGAGCCGCGGGGAGTACGCGAGCGCCCGCCGTCGGCGCTCCTCCGCCTGGAGCTCGAACGGATCGTCCGCATCGATGTCTCCGGTGAGGCCTCGCGAGCGCACCCCGTGGAACGGCGTGTCGAGGTCGCGGCGTCCGAGGCGGCCGCGGTTCACGCCCGCGCCGAGTGCCTCGGCCACACCGAAGACCTCTCCCAGACGCTCCGGCAACTCGCGCATTCCCCCACTGTTCCACGCCGTCCCCGCTGCCCGCTGTCCTTATCCACACCCCCGCTTCCCGTCGCGAAAAGTCCCGGTCGCGGGGGAGAAAACCGGGATTTATCGCGACGGGAGCGGTGGGCGAAGCGGTGGGCGGAGCGGTGGGCGGAGCGGTGGGTGGGGCGGTGGGCGGGGCGGGGTCAGGGGGTGCGGAGGCGGAGGCGGGCCATGCCGCCGTCGACCTCGATGGAGGTGCCGGTCGTGGAGCCGGCGGCGGGGGAGACGAGATAGGCGACGGCTGCGGCGACCTCCTGTGGGGCGACGAGCCGTCCGTGGGGCTGGCGCGCCTCCAGCGCGGCGCGCTCCGCGAGGGGATCGGCGGCCTGCTCGAGGAGCCGGCCCACCCAGGGGGTGTCCGCCGTGCCGGGGTTGACGGCGTTGACGCGGATGCCCTCGCGCAGGTGATCGGCGGCCATCGCGCGCGTCAACGCCGACACGGCGCCCTTCGAGGCGCTGTACAGCGCGCGCTGGGGGAGACCCGTCGTGGAGGCGATGGAGGCCGTGTTGCACACCGCGGCAGCGGGCGAGCGGCGCAACCACGGGAGGACGGCGGAGGTGACGCGCGCGATGCCCGTGACGTTGATAGAGAGGACCCGCGCCCATTCCTCATCGTCGTTCGCCGCGATGTCGCCCACGGCGCCGATGCCCGCGTTGTTGACGACGATGTCGATGCGCCCGAATCGCGCGGCGACCGCGGCGACCGCGGCCTCGACGCTCTCCCGGTCTGAGACGTCCGCGGCGAAGGAGGCGAAGCGCTCGTCCGCACCCGAGGGGTCGCGGTCCAGCACGGCGATCCGTGCGCCGTCCGCGTGCAGCCGTTCCGCGATCGCCGCGCCGATGCCGGAGGCGCCGCCCGTGACGATCGCGACGAGTCCGTCCAGCGCGCTCATGCCCCCGCCTCCCAGGCGACGAACTCCTGCCGTTGGTGACCGAGCCCTTCGATCTCCACCTCCACGACATCGCCGGCCGCGAGATAGGGGAACCTCCCGCTGAAGGCGACGCCCTGCGGGGTGCCCGTGAGGATGAGATCCCCGGGCTCGAGGGTGACGTACTGCGAGAGGTGGTGGACGATGGTGCGCACGTCAAAGATCATGTCCGAGGTGTTCGAGTCCTGACGCGGCTCGCCGTTCACCCAGCTGCGCAGCCGCAGGGAGGAGGCGTCGACCTCGTCGGGGGTCACGAGCCAGGGCCCGGTAGGATTGAATCCCGCGGCGATCTTCCCCTTGGACCACTGCCCCCCGGATGCCTCCATCTGAAACGCCCGTTCCGAGACGTCGTTCGCGCACACGTATCCGGCGATGTGCGCCTCCGCCTCGTCCGGGGAGTCGAGGTACGCCGTCCTCCTCCCGATGACGACGCCGAGCTCCACCTCCCAGTCGGTCTTCTCGCTGCCGCGCGGGATCGTGACAGCGTCGTCCGGGCCGACGACGGTGTTGGGCGTCTTCAGGAACACGATGGGGACCTCCGGCGGCTCCGCTCCGGACTCGCGCGCGTGTGCAGCGTAGTTCTGCCCGATGCAGATGACCGCGCTGGGGCGGGCAATGGGCGATCCGATGCGCAGCTCCGATGCCCCGGGCAGCTCCGCGAGCTCGCCCGCCTCGCGGGCCCGCTCGATCCGGGAGCGGAAGTCGCCCGAGAGGAAGTCGCCGTCCACATCCGATGTCACGGGACGGAGGTCGAGGGTGTGATCGTCGTCGATGAGGACGGGTATCTCGGATCCCGGGGTGCCGAGCCGCGCGAGCTTCATGGTTCTCCTGCTTCGTCGGGGGAGGCCGTCTGTTCGACAGCCCGTGTGATTGACAGTATAGACATCGGATGTTTACACTCCAAGAGTCCGCCATCCCCCGCACCAGGAGAAGCCTTCGTGAGCCGCATCGTCGCCCTCGACACGACCGATATCCGCTTCCCGACCTCGCTGAGCCTGGACGGGTCGGACGCCATGAACCCCGACCCGGACTACTCCGCCGCCTACGTCGTCATCCGTACGGACGCCGGAGACGCCGGCCACGCCTTCGTCTTCACGATCGGCCGGGGCAACGACGTGCAGGTCGCCGCGATCGCCGCGCTGTCCGGCCACCTCGTCGGCCGCGAGATCGAGCCCCTCCTCGACGACATGGGCGCTGTCTTCCGCGAGCTCGTCGGCGACTCCCAGCTGCGCTGGCTGGGGCCGGAGAAGGGCGTCATGCACATGGCTATCGGCGCGGCCGTCAACGCGCTGTGGGACATCAAGGCCAAACGGGCCGGGCTTCCACTCTGGCGACTCCTCGCCCGGATGTCCCCGGAGGAGATCGTCGGCCTCGTCGACTTCCGCTACCTCACCAACGCCCTCACCCCGGATGACGCGCTCGAGATCCTCCGCGCCGCGGAACCGGGAAGGGCGGAACGCGAGTCCGCGCTGCTCGACACCGGATACCCCGGCTACACGACGAGTCCCGGATGGCTCGGTTACTCCGACGAGAAGCTCGAACGGCTCGCCCGCGAGGCCGTCGCCGACGGATTCACACAGATCAAGCTCAAGGTCGGCGCCGATCTCGACGACGACATCCGTCGCTTCCGGAAGGCGAGGGAGGTGGTCGGAGCGGACTTCCCCATCGCGATCGACGCCAATCAGCGCTGGGAGGTCGCCGAGGCGATCGAGTGGGTGAACGCGCTCGCCGAGTTCCGACCCGCCTGGATCGAGGAGCCCACGAGCCCCGACGACATCCTCGGTCACGCGGAGATCGCCCGCGGCGTCGCCCCCATCCGCGTCGCGACCGGCGAGCACGCGCAGAACCGGATAATCTTCAAGCAGCTGCTGCAGGCGGACGCGATCGGCGTCCTGCAGATTGACGCCGTCCGGGTGGCCGGCGTCAACGAGAACATCGCCAACCTCCTCCTCGCCGCGAAGTTCGGCGTGCCGGTCTGCCCGCATGCGGGGGGAGTGGGGCTGTGCGAGGCCGTGCAGCACCTGTCGATGTTCGATTTCATTGCCGTGAGCGGCACGCGCGAGGGGCGCCTCATCGAATACGTCGACCACCTGCACGAGCACTTCGTCGTGCCCACGGTGATCCGGGGCGGCGCGTACCGGGCGCCTGCGGCGCCGGGCAACGGCATGGAGATGAAGGCCGCCAGCATCGCGGCTCACACGTGGACGGGCGCGCATGTCGGCGCATGACGGCGCGGGAATGCGCCGGCACGGAACGCCCGGGGGCGGGGGGCTGAACCCCCTGCCCGCCCTCGGCTACGGGGCGGCGAACGTGGGGAACCTGTTCCGTCCGCTCGACGACGAGGAGGCCTGGGCTGTCCTGGAGGAGGCATGGGACTCCGGCATCCGCTACTTCGACACCGCCCCGCACTACGGCCTCGGCCTCTCCGAGCGACGGCTGGGCGCCTTCCTCTCCACCAAGCCGAGGGAGGAGTACGTGCTCTCGACGAAGGCGGGGCGCCTCCTCCGCAGGAACCCCCACCCTGGGGCCGGGGGCCTCGACACCGCCAACGACTTCCACGTCCCCGACGACCTGCTGCGGGTCTGGGACTTCTCCGAGGACGGCATCCGCCGCAGCCTGGAGGAGTCACGTGAGCGTCTCGGCATCTCGCGCATCGACATCCTCTATCTGCACGATCCCGAGCGGCACGACCTCGCCCTCGCCCTCGCGGAGGCAATTCCTGCCCTCGCGGCGCTCCGTGCGGAGGGCGAGGTCGGCGCGATCGGCGTCGGGTCGATGGTGTCCGAGGCGCTCGCGGCAGCCGTCCGCGGGGCGGACCTGGACATCGTCATGGTCGCGGGACGCTACACCCTGCTGGAGCAGCCGGCCGCCGTCGACGTCCTGCCTGCGTGCGAGGAGACCGGGACGGGCGTCGTTGCCGCGTCCGTGTTCAACTCCGGTCTGCTCGCGCAGAGCGAGCCGACCCGCGACGGCCGCTACGAGTACGGCGGCCTCCCCGATGCGCTCTGGGAGCGCCTCGTGAGGATCGCTGCCGTCTGCCGCGCGCACGGGGTCCCGCTCCCCGCCGCGGCGATTCAGTTCCCGCTGCGCGCCCCCTCCGTACGCTCCGTCGTCGTGGGCGGGAGCCGCCCGGCGCAGCTGCGGCAGAACGCCGAGTACGCGGCGCTTCCCCTCCCCGCAGAGCTGTGGGCGGAGCTCTCCGCCGAGGGGCTCATCCCCGGTTGAGCCGCTGCCGGAGAGGACGATAGACCAGGACCCCCGAGGAGGGACCCATGCTCGAAGGAATTCACCCGCTGCTCACCGGTGAGATGCTCCTGCGCCTCGACCGGATGGGGCACTCCGACGCCGTCGTCGTCGCCGACGCGCATTTCCCCGCCTGGACGCTGGGGGTGCCGACCATCGACCTGCCCGGGACGACGACGCCCGACGTGCTTGCCGCGATCCGCACCGTCATCCCGCTGGACGATGCGCCGGATCTCGATCTCATGGAGTCCGCCGACGGCGCGGTGCTCGACGTGCAGCGCGCGCTCATGGCGGCGGCGGGTACGACGGAGGGGACGACCCGGTTCATCGAGCGCTTCGCCTACTACGAGCTGGCGAGACGGGCCGCCCTCATCGTGCGGACTGGAGAGACGCGGAAGTACGGCAACGCCCTGCTGCGCAAGGGCGTTGTGGGGCACCCCGCGGACTGACGGGCGCGGCGCA
>JAATFJ010000327.1 GCA_015655255.1 Actinomycetales bacterium
CACCGATTTCGGCGACGGCGTCGCGTCTGGATCGATCATGAAATCGGCGACGCGGAAGGCCGACGGCGCGTTGTTCGCGCTGGTCTCCTGATACGCGACGCTGAGGACGCCCTCGGAGGCCAGTCGCGTACGGTCGACGATGAGCTCGGCGATGTTCGACACATCGGAGCCGTCGAAGACGATGCGCCAGTCCGACCACTGCGTGGCCTTCGTCGCGGCGGCGATCCGTGCGTCGGGAAGTACGAGGTAGGCGGTGTCGTTGACGTCAAAGAGCAGCTTGCTGCGGCCGGCGGAGCCGGTGTAATAGGGCAGCTCCACGCTGTGCCAGGTGCCGTCGGCGTCGCGCCAGTAGTGGAAGGGCTTCGCGTACTCGGCACGCTGATCGTAGGTCGAGCTGTGGCAGCCGTTCATAGCGGTCTCAAGGTCGGAGTCGTTGAACTGGCTCGTGATGACATGCAGCGTGCCGTCGGAGTCGAAGGTCTCGTCCTCCTGGTTCATGAGGCCGCGGTTGATCGAGATGGGGGCGACGACATGGTCGTCATTGATGGAGATGAGGTCGTTCGTGCCGGTTCTGCCGATGACCTCGCCTTGGTTGTTCTGCCAGGTCAGTCCACCGTCGGCGCTATACGCGTAGCCAAGGTCGTGATTGCCTAGCCCGTTCGGATCGCACCACCCGGAGCGCTCGCGCCAGGAGAACGTGATCTCGATGTTCCCCGTCACGGGGTTGACCTCGAAGCCGTGCAGGTAGGCGTAGCGTGCCGTGGAGGTGCCGTAACCCGTGTCGTAGCTCCCGCTGTTCGAGGTGTAATTGCCCAGGGCCGTCCAACTCCCGTCCTCGTCGCCGTCGTAGCGGAACAGGTAGTTGGTCCCGTTGTTGCTCCCCCCGCTGCGCGTGGTGAACAGCAGCGTGCCGTCGTTGAGCGTCGCGAAGACGGGGTAGGTGCCGTTGCGGATTCCGTTCTCCGCGCCGGGCAGGCCCTGATACTCGTCGCTGAACGACATGCTCGTCCACGGCACCGTGCTCTCCGCATCGGCGAGCCCCGGTTCGCTGCGCAGATAACGGAGAGAGAGCCCGTGGGTGCCCAGCACCACATGCAAGCGCCCGTCATTCTGAGAGACCGCGAGGGAAATGACATCGTGGGAGTCATCGGCGCTGAGCGTCTCGGGGAGCAGCATGCTCTCCCAGTCGCCGTCGGGAAGCGTCCGGCGGGACAGTGTCACTTCGCCCTTCTCGCCGTACCACGCGGTGTACTGACGGCCGCTGTAAGTGACGAGCCCGTCCTGCTGGAAGCTGCCGATGTTCACGGTCCCCTCGTAGGAGATCACACCGCGTGCCGTCGGATCCAGGATCTTATCGTCGAGCCGGACAGCGGCGGGCGTCGGGGCGTCCTCGGCGGCCTGGGCGGGCATCGTCGCCCCACCCCCGGCGATGAGGCCGAAGAGCACAGCGCTCACGGCGGCCAGTCGCCGACTGCGCGCGGATGCAGGTTTGTTCCTCATGGGGCTCTCCTCATCGTTGATCGTCGGGCCGTCGTTGACCCGCGGGGCGTGCGTTCGTTCTCCGGCGGCGTGCCGGGGTGTCAGGATTCGTCGAGGCGGGCGAGCTGTTCCTCGAGATGGAAGACAGGCGAGAGGACGCGGAGCCCGTCGCGGGGGCCGGCGCCCTCGAAGAGCGGCGCCATGAAGCGCTGCCAGGCGGTGTTCGCCTCGGTCGCGGCCATGATCGCCTCCGCCTCCTCAAAGGAGTGCTCGCTCTCGAAGGTGCCGATGAGCAGGCCGTCCTCATCGAGGAACAGCCAGTAGTCCCGCCATCCCGCGGCGCGGAGCGCGCGGAGCATATCGGGGTGCACGGCCTCGTGTCGCCGTCGATACTCCGCCGCGCGCGTGGGATCGATACGGAGGCGGAAGCAGTAGCGCACCTCACACCTCCCGGAAATCGATGCCCAGGAGCGATGCGGCCGCACGGTACGTCGCGGCGCGGTGGCCGGTGGACAGGCTCCAGTGGTGTCCGACCCCCGTCGCCGACCACGCGTCGACCCACTCGCCGGGATCCCGGCGGAAGTCCACACGGCTCGTCGTGTTGCCGATCTCCAGGAGCGGACCCGCCACGACGTTCCCCTCCGAAGCGACGAAGGCGAGCGAGCCGTCGGCGTCCTGCCCGAGACCGAGGAGCGTCACGGGGCCGTGCTGTACGTCGAACTCCACGGACACACCCCATCCGCGTTTGCCGTGGTAGACCCCGAGCCCGCGCAGAAGCGGGTCGCGGGAGGAGACGGCGAGGTGAGCGGGTCCGTCATGCCCCATCTCCACTACGCCGTCCTCGAAGTCGAGGGCCTGGATCTCGCAGAACGAGCCGCCCGCGCCGACGACCTGGGTCGTGAGCTGCGCGACGGTGGTGCGCAGCTCGTACTCGCCCGTGACGGGCACGCCGCGGGCCGTCAGCAGAGAGGCCCCGAGGATCATCCCCGCGCCCAGGCGCTCGTGCGTCTCACCGTCGAGCCCCCGGTGGTAGTAGGCGAGGGAGTCGAGATCGAAATCGTCGACGAGCCGGTCGAGTGCGACGGAGACGCGCGCGCCCCACGCGAAGTCCTCCTCGACCACGGAGTCGTCGAGTGTGAAGATGTCGCGCGCCAGCGCCATGCGCCCGCGCGTCTCCTCCTCCGTCACGGCCTCGACGCGGACGCGCAGGTCGTCGAACTCGAGGACCTCCACATGAGAGCCGAAGGAGACGGGGAGAAGCGTGAGATCGGTGGACACGTCGAGCATCCCCGGGTAGAGGTGCCCCATGAGGCCATGCCGCGCGTGCCGCAGTGCCGCGCGTACGTGAGCCGCGTGGATCCACTGCTCGATGCGCGCCCAGGCGGAATCCTGGCGGAGCCATCCGGACACGGAGCGGAACGGGATTCCCGCGCGTCGGAAGACGTTGCCCACCTCGGGGACGGGGCACTGGCCGCAGTACGCGAGCCACGCCCCCGTGTCAAAGGTGGCATGATCCATGCGCTCGGTGGGCTGGAGGTCGATCACCAGCACCGGGGCGCCGGAGCGCTGGGCGATGGGCAGCACCATCGAGCTCGTGAGATAGGTCGTGAGGAAGAGCACGATGAGGTCACAGTCGGCCAGGCGCAAGCGCTCGGCCGCCGCGGTGCCCTCCTGCGCGTCGGAGATGAAGCCGACGTCGGTGACCTCCGCATCCATCGCCGCGAACCTCTCGGACACGTACCGCGCCGATTCCTGCAGCTGCGGGAGAAGTCCGGGGAACTGCGGCCAGTATGTCCCGAGGCCACCGGCCACGAGACCGATACGGGGTTTGCGGCGGACTTTCGGCGCGAGCAGAGATGCCGGGCCGGATGTGTGGGGAGACATGGGATGCTCCGTCCTCTCGTGCTGCGGGGGAACGAGGGGAGAGGCCGCTCGTTCCCCCGCAGGGTTGTCAGAAACTGATGTAGTCGTATTCGTCGATGTTGTCGGCGTCGAACTTCAGCAGTTCTCCGACGAGCACGAGCCCGTCCTCGCCGACGGTGTAGTCGCCGAGATCGCCCGCCTCGAAAGTGTCGCCTTCCTTACCGGTGATCGTGCCGTCGAGGAGCGCCTTGCCCGCGTACGCGGTGAGGTAGCCGACCTGAGACGGGTCCCACAGGGCGAATGCCTTGACCGTGCCGTCCTCGATGTACTCCTTCATCTGGCCGGGCAGCCCGAGGCCGACGAGCGCGACCTCGCCCTTGTACTCGGAGGTCGAGAGGTACCGGGCGGTCGCCGCGATTCCCACCGTCGTGGGCGAGATGATCGCCGCGAGGTCGGGGTAGGACTGCAGCAGGCCCTGCGCCTCCTGGAACGACTTCGTGTCGTCGTCGTCGCCGTAGACGGTGGAGACGATGTTCCACTCGTAGTCTGAGCTCGCCGCGATCTGGTCCTCCATGGCCGCGATCCAGGAGTTCTGGTTCGGCGCCGCAGCGGTCGCCGACAGGATGGCGATGTCGCCTGTGCCGCCGATCTGGTCGTAGAGCTGTTCGAGGATCCCCTTGGCGACGTCGTCAACGGAAACCTGGTTGATGAACAGATCGCGGCAGTCCGTCGCCGAGTCGGAGTCGAAGGTGATGATCTTCGCCCCTCCTGCTCTGGCGTCTTCCAGTGCGGGGCAGACGGCGTCGGGGTCATTGGGGGAGACCGCGATGATGTTGGTGCCGTTCTGCACCTCGGTTTGGATGAAGGGGATCTGGCTGTCGGATCCGGCGTCGAGCGGGGCCGCTTCCGCATAGGTGTAGCCCAGCTCGTCGGCGGCGTCCTTCGCCCCGGACAGCTCCAGCGTGATGTAGGGGTTGTTGAGGTTCTTGGGGATGAACGAGATTGTGGCGTCCGAGGGGGCGCTGCTGCCGGCGCCGGCATCGCCGCTGTCGCCGTTGTCGCTTGCGGCGCAGCTGGAGAGGAACAGCGCGGCGGCGGCGGCCGTCGCGACGAGCGCGGAGCGCCCGATTCTGTGGTTGCGGAGGAACATCGTTGTTTTTCCTTTCAACGGGTCAGCGCCGGTGCGAGGCGCTTGGAGCCCCGTCCGAGGTCGGACGGGGGAGTCGACGGCGCACGCGCCGCACATGGAGGGCGTCGGTGACGCGCGACCAGACGTTCGGCACGATGACCGAGACGATGAGCAGGGAGCCCGTGATGATCGTGAGGGTCACATCGGGGACACGCTGGAGACGGAGGGCGTAGGTGATGACGGCGATGAGCAGCACACCCGTCACGGCGCCGGGAATCGTCCCCTTGCCTCCGAAGACGGAGACCCCGCCGAGGAGGACGGCGGCGATGACGGTGAGTTCGAGGCCCGTGGCGCTGTCGCTGCGCGCGCTGTACGAGAGCGCCCAGAAGATGCCGACGCAGGCGGAGACGAAGCCGCTGAGGACGTAGAGCCAGAAGATGCTGAGCGGCACCCGGACGCCGACGAACCTGGCCGTCTCCTTGCTGTAGCCCAGGGCGAAGAGCCCCGTCCGAAGGGCGTCGCATGCAGGAGCACCTAGAAGGCGGCGATGGCGACGACCACCCCGATATAGATCCAGGGGAAGCCCGTGCCGCCGATCTTCGCGGCCACGGCTGTGGTGGCGAATTCGGGATGCTGCGTGGCGGAGACCGAGTTGTCGCCGATGATGACGAGCGCGAGCCCGCGGAACAGTGCGAGCGTGCCGATCGTCACAGCCAATGACGGCAGCCCGACGAAGGCGACGAGGATGCCGTTGACGATGCCGGCGAGGACGCCCGCCACGATCGCCGCGGCGAAGGCCGCGGGGAAGGGCCAACCGGCCAGGGTGAGTGCGCCGATGACCGCCGTGGTGAGACCCACGATGCTCGCCACGGACAGGTCGATCTCTCCCGTGATGATGATGAGCGTCATCGGCAGCGCGATGAGAAGCGATGGCAATGCGTTGAGCAGGAGATAGCCGGTCGTCACGGGCGTCGCGAACCGGGGCACGGCGAGGCAGGCGATGAGGATGACGAGGAGAAGGGCGACGACGAAGGCGACCTCGCGGGTGCGGATGAGGCGTCTCCAGGGCGCCGACCGGGAGGTCGGGACCGCGACCGTTGCGACGTCCTGCAGGGATTCAGTCATTTCGTGCCTCGCTCATTCGCAGATTCCGTGCCGTGCGGACGCTGGCGACCCGGTCGGCGATGATCGCCGCGAGGATCAGGACGCCGACGACGGCCTGCTGCCAGAACTTGTCGACGCGCAGCGCCGTGAGGGAGCTGGTGATGGTGGTCAGCAGCAGGGCGCCGATGGCGGAGCCGACCACGGTGCCGCTCCCGCCGGAGATCGCGACACCGCCGACGACGGCCGCGGCCACGACATCCAGTTCCATGCCCGTCCCCGTCGTCGCCCCGACGGAGCTGAAGCGCGAGGCGTAGAGCACCCCCGCAAGCCCCGCGAGGAGACCGTTCAGCACGAAGGCCGTGAAGACGCGGCGACCGAGGGGGATGCCGAACAGGTGGGCCGCATCGGGGTCAGAGCCGATGGCGTAGAGATCGCGTCCCCGGCGTGTGAAGCCGAGGCCCACGGCGAGGATGGCGATGACGATCACGGCGATGAGGGTGATGATCGGGATGCCCAGGAGCGTGTCCACGGAGAGGTCTCCGAAGGCCTGCGGGCGATCGCCGGAGAAATACTCCTTGCCGCCCGCCCAGGCGTTGTTGATCCCGCGGTAGATGTAGAGCGTGCCGAGCGTGATGACGAGAGCGGGGACGCCCGCAAGCGTGACGAGCAGGCCGTTGACGACGCCGAGGAGGGCGCCGAGCTCGATCCCCGCGAGGAAGACGACGGGGATGGGGATTCCGGGGAACTGCGCGAACAGCGTGCCAGTGAGGAAGCCCGAGAGGCCGACGATCGATCCGATGGACAGATCGATGTTTCTCGTGACGATGACGAGGCTCTGCCCCGCGGCGAGGATCATGAGGATCGTCGCGTTCAGCATCAGGTCCTTGACGCTCTGCGCCGTGAGGAAGCGGGGGTTCATTATCGCCGTGAGCGCGATGAGCAGGATCAGGGCGACCGCGACGGGGGTCTCCCGCAGCCGGGTGATCGAGCGGAGGAGTTTCATCGGGCGGTCTCCTTGCTGCCTGTTGCCGCGTGCATGACGGCCTCCGAGGTGGCGTCCTCCCGCGCGATCTCCGCGGTGATGCGTCCCTCCGACATCACGTAGATGCGGTCGGACATTCCGAGGATCTCGGGAAGCTCCGAAGAGATCATGAGGATTGCGATCCCCCGGCCCGCGAGGTCCGACAGGAGCCGGTGGACCTCGGACTTCGTTCCCACGTCGATCCCTCGCGTCGGCTCGTCGACGATGAGGAGCATGGGGTCGGTGGCGAGCCATTTCGCCAGGACGACCTTCTGCTGGTTGCCCCCGGAGAGGGTGGCCGCGGCGATCCAGGGAGAGCCCACTTTCACCCGCAGACGCTGCGCCCAGTCGATGGCGACGTTCTGCTCGCGGCGGGAGGGGATGATGCCGAAGCGTGCGAGGGAGTCGCGGAGGGTGAGCGCGATGTTGCGCACAACGGAGAGCTCGAGGACGAGTCCCTGGGCGCGGCGGTCCTCGGGAACGAAGCCGATCCGAGCGGCGATGGCCCGCTGCGGGTCGCCGGGATGGAGCGGTGCTCCGCTGACGATGACCTCGCCCTCGTCGTAGCGGTCGATGCCGAAGATCGCCCGCGCGACCTCGGTTCGCCCCGCGCCGACGAGGCCGGACAGCCCGACGATCTCCCCGGAGCGCACGACGAGGTCGATGTCCTGGAAGACGCCGGCGCGGCTCAGGCCGCGCACGGTGAGGACCGGCTCTCCGATCTCCGCCGGCGTCTTGGGGAAGAGCGCGTCGACGCTCCGCCCGACCATCTCCCGCACGATCGCGGCGACATCGGTCGCCGCCGTGTCGTGCGTGGAGACGTATCTGCCGTCCCGCATGACGGTGATCCGGTCGGCGAGGGCGAAGATCTCCTCGAAGCGGTGGGAGATGAACAGGATGGCCGCCCCGCCGTCGCGCAGACTGCGTGCGACGGCGAACAGCCGATCGACCTCGGTGCCGCTCAGGGCGGCCGTGGGCTCGTCCATCACGAGGACGCGTGCCTCCAGGGAGATCGCCTTCGCGATCTCGATGATCTGCTGATCGGCGATCGACAGCCCCTCGGCCTGGCGCTCGGGATCGATGGGCACACCGAGCCGCGCGAAGAGCTCCGCGGCATCGCTGCGCATCCGGGCGCGGTCGATGAGGCCCAGGGCGCCCCGCGGCTGACGACCGACGAAGATGTTCTCCGCGACGCTGAGGTCGGGGAAGAGGGTGGGCTCCTGGTAGATCACCGAGATCCCCGCCTGCTTGCTCTCGGCGACGCTGCGGAACGAGACATCGTGACCGCCCACGCGGAACTGACCGGCGTCGGGCTGGTGGACGCCCGCGAGGACTTTCACGAGCGTCGACTTCCCCGCGCCGTTTTCGCCCACAAGCGCGTGGATCTCGCCGGAACGCAGCTCGATCGTGCTGTCTCCCAGCGCGGTCACCGCGCCGAACGTCTTGACTGCTCCGCGCAGTTCGAGCACGGCAGTGCTCTCGTCTGCTCGTTCGCGCATCCGTCGTACCTCCTCGTTGAGGTCGTGGTCATCCACGATGTTCCGATTAATTTAATCGATTAAAGCTGGTAATAGAATAATGGTTCTGTCGTTCCTGTCAAGCGCGTCTTCCATCCGGTCCGACTGTCGCTGTGGATACCGAGGAGAGGGAGAGGCCTATGGCCCCGAGGAAGGGGATCGGGCTCGCCCGCGTGGCGGACGCGGCCGGTGTGACGGTCGCCACCGTCTCCAATGCGATCAACCGGCCCCACCTCGTTGCGGAGAAGACACGGATGCGCATCGAGGCCGCGATGAAGGAGCTCGACTTCGTCCCCAACCGTGCCGCAGCGACGTTGCGCTCCGGGTCGAACCGGCTCATCGGTCTCGTCGTTCCGGAGAGTCTGAACCCCTTCTACGCCGCGATCACCGAGGCCATATCCGTCGCCGCGACGGAGGCGCGCTATCTGCTCGCGCTGTGCGTCACGGGGGACGACCCGCAGGTCGAGTTGCAGCACTTCGAGATGCTCGCCGAGCAGCGGGCGGCGGGAGCGATCGCCGTCGCGCTGGGGGCGACGGCGGAACGCCTCGTGCGGTTGCGCATGGTCGGCACGCACCTCGTGCTCATCGACCGGAGCATCGACGAGCACGACGGCTGCTCCGTCGTCATGGACGACGTCCTGGGTGGTCGTATCGCGGCCGAGCACCTCCTCACGACGTCACCGGGACGCGGCATCGTCCTCGTCAACGGACCGAGCAGCATCCCGCAATGCCGCGATCGACGGCTCGGCGTCGAGCAGGCCGCGCAGGCCTCCGGCCAATCGGTCACGGAGATCGTCACCGCGCATATGACGGTCGAGGAAGGGGTCGAAGCCGGTCGCCGGATCGCGCGCTCCGGAGAGGCGCCGCGCATCTTCTGCACGAACGACCAACTCGCCCTCGGCGTGATCCGCGGGCTCAGAGAAGAGGGCGTGCACGTTCCCCGCGATGCGCGGGTGGTCGGCTACGGCAACCTCACCATCGCCACCTCCGGCGACGTCGAGATCACGAGCGTCGCGCAGCCCACGGCCGAGATGGGGCGCACCGCGCTCGCCCGCGTCCTCGACGAGATCGCGGACGCGGCCTCGCATCAGCACTCGACGACGGTGTTCCTGCCCACCCTCGTGGTCCGAAACTCGGCTCCGGCGGCGTGACGGCAGGGCGGCGCGGTGAAGGCTCGTCGTTCGCCACCACCCCACGAACCCGTTATGATGGGCGAAGCGCATTCTCGTCTCGACGCAGAATGCCTGGAGTCGTCGCATAGTCCGGCCGAGTGCACCACCCTGCTAAGGTGGAGACCCCTCTAAGGGGTCCGAGGGTTCAAATCCCTCCGACTCCGC
>JAATFJ010000040.1 GCA_015655255.1 Actinomycetales bacterium
GTCTCGCAGAGCCTCGTGAAGAACGGCGTCGGCCGCATCGTCGGCATCTCTTCCGTCTCCGCCCAACGTGGCGGGGGCACCTACTCCAAGACGCCATACTCCGCCTCCAAAGCAGGCGTAATAGGGCTCATTCGCTCCGTGGCTCGCGAGCTCGGCCCCCTCGGAATCACGGCGAATGCCATATCTCCCGGACCGATCGACACCGACATCATGGGAGGCACGCTGACGGAGGAGCGCAAGACAGCGATGGCCGCAGACGGCGTCCTTCCCCGCATCGGTTCTCCCACGGACATCGCCGCGGCGGTGGCCTATCTCATCAGCGAGGATGCCGGTTTCGTGACGGGTCAGACCCTGAACGTCGACGGCGGCCTCTACATGCACTGACTCCGATTCCCATGCCTCAGAAATGGTCCAAGGGACGGATCGCCTTCCTCGTGGTGGGGATGGTCTGCGTGGCCTTCGGCCTCGTCCTGATCGTCCCCGCACTGCTGCAGTGATGGCATCCACCCGATAATCCCCTTCCCCGCTCAAAGGAGAGTTCCCATGTCCGCTTCCGTGCCCGACAGCACAGCGCAGAGTCTTCTATCCAGTCCGCATCTGGCCACCGGCATCAAGAAGGCGACCTATCGCCTCATGCCGATGCTCATCATTCTCTACTTCGTGGCCTTCCTCGACCGGACCAACGTCGGGTTCGCGGAGGCCGCCATGGAGGTCGACCGGGGCATCTCCGCCGGCGCCTACGCACTCGGCGCGGGGATCTTCTTCATCGGCTACGCGATCTTCGAGATCCCCTCGAACCTGTTGCTGAAGCGGTACGGCGCGCGGTTCTGGCTCGCGCGCATCGCCATCACGTGGGGCATCGTGGCTGCGCTGTTCGCCTTCGTGAACGGCGAGACGATGTTCATCATCCTCCGTTTCCTCCTCGGCGTGACCGAGGCGGGGCTCTTCCCCGGCGTCATCATGTTCCTCGCCGAGTGGTTCCCGAACAAGCGCCGTGTGCAGATGTTCGCCCTCTTCTACCTCGCCCAGCCGTTCTCGCAGATGCTCGGGGCGCCGCTGTCCGGCGGTCTTATCAGCTTCGGTGACCAGTACACGCCGTGGGCCGGGTGGCAGGTGATGTTCTTCGCCGAGGGGCTTCTCGCCGTGATCGCGGGTATCGCCGCGTTCTTCTTCCTCGTCGACTCCCCGCAGAAGGCGAAGTTCCTCGACGACGACGAGAAGAAGGCGCTCAAGGAGGTCATGGACCACGAGGACGCCATCAAGGACGCCGACGGGCCCCGCGGCATCGGCTCCGCCCTCGTGAGCTGGAAGGTCTGGTACTTCACGGTCATCTACTTCTGCCTCCAGATCGCCGTCTACGGCACGACCTTCTACCTGCCCCAGCAGGTGTCCGGGCTCATCGGCCAGTCGGTGGGATGGCAGGTCGGCCTCATTTCCGCGATCCCCTGGGCCGTCGGCCTCTTCGCCTGCTACTACGTCGGCAAGCACGCCACGACGATCAAGCGCCGCCGCACATGGGGCGCGTGATTCTACCTCATCACCGGTGTCGCGATCCTCGTCTCGGCGTGGGCCGGAGCGAACGGGCAGAGCCTGCTCGGCATCGTCGCGATCACGGTCGCCGTCGCGGCGTTCCTCTCCGTCGGGCCGATCACCTGGTCGTTCCCGAACGCCTTCCTCGCGGGCGCTGCGGCCGCTGCGGGGATCGGGCTCATCAACGCGCTGGGGAACCTGGGCGGGTTCGTGGCGCCCATCATGCGCACAGCGATCAACGAGGCGATTCCCACGGACTCTGGAGCCTGGGGCGTCGTCTCGCTCGGAGTATTTGGCTTCCTCGGAGCGATCCTCATGTGGGGCACGCGTTTCTTCAGTGCGAAGGCGGACGCGCTGCTGGGGGAGACCGCGCAGCCGATGCACTGATCGTGAGGCGGGGTCCGAGGTGCGCCTCGAGCCCCGCCGACGTGTGTCCGGAGGGTCGTATCGCGCCTCTTTCACCCGCTATGTGACGGCCATGCAACATTTGAGTTACCTTCTCCGTCCCCTGTCATTCCGGGCTCGGGCGCTCTATTACCGTTGGGCTCAGCCGGTGCATCCCTGCGTCGGCTATTTACCCAGCAGAACAGGCAGTACATGAGCACCCAGGGAACGGTCAAGTGGTTCAACTCGGAGAAGGGCTTCGGCTTCATCTCCCCCGATGACGGCGGCGCCGATGTTTTCGCGCACTACTCCGCCATTCAGTCCTCCGGCTACCGCTCGCTCGACGAGAACCAGCGCGTCGAGTTCGAGGTGGCGCAGGGCCCCAAGGGCCTGCAGGCCGAGAATATCCGCCCGCTCTAAGGGCACAGACGAGAACTCTCCGTTTCGAAACGCTCCCGAGAAGCGTGTCGAAACGGAGAGTTCTTTGTTCTCCCCGGCGGCGTCCTCCGCGCCGGTTCAGGAGAACAGCAGTGCGCGAAGCCCGTCCACCGATGCGGTGCGCGCGAACGCCTGATCGCCCTCGTGCGGTGCGCTGAAACCCCAGTCGACGAAGATCACGGGCACGTCGTTATCCGCGCCGCCCTCGACATCGTGGTGTCGATCGCCCACGAGCACCGGTCGGGAGACGTCCGCGCCTCGAGCGGAGAGCCGTCGGAGCGCCTCCGCGACGATATCGGTCTTCGAGGCGAGCGTCGACTCATCCGGCGTGGAGCCGACGGTCGTGAGGAACGCGGGGCGCAGTCCGAAATGATCGATGATCGCATCGACCTGCACCTCGGGCTTGGAGCTCGCCGTCGCCTGGGCGATGCCCGCGGCGGCGAGGTCGTGGATGAGAGCGTCGATGCCGGCGATGAGCCGCACATCGGTCGTGTACCCATCGGCCTTCCCGAGTGCACGGTAGTACGCGACGCCCTCCGCCGCGCCCTCCGGAGACATGCCGGCCCGCTCCTGCAGGGACTGGAACATCGGTGGGCCGATCCAGTAGACGAGCCCGTCCCGCGTCGGCGCCTCGTAGCCGAAGTGCGTAAGCATTGTCCCCAGCCGGCGGAGGATGCCCACGGAGGCGTCGATGATCGTGCCATCGACGTCCCAGAGGACGCAGGAATAGGGAGAAGAAGGCATGGCAACAGCCTAGTTGCGCGGGCCTTCCGCGCCGTCGCGATTCGAGCGCACCGGTTCGCTCCGACAGCTCCGAATGGTTCCCTTCTATTCATGTGGCGCCCATAGCGTTCCGGAGTCCCTTGACCCGAGATTGGACCGCAGCAGCGTCATGACTACCCATCCCTGGCGTGTTTTCGCACGCCGTTCCCCCGAATACGGCCGCGCGAATCGTCCGAAGAAGCGCACCTTCCACACCCTCGTCGCCGGCCCCGTGGCGACGGCCGACCCGAACTCCTCGGAGTGGAAGGTACTCGACAGTCGTTCCGGCGAGAGCTTCTCGCAGCGCCTACAGACCAACGCCTACGCCATCAAGGCGACTGCGGTCTACACCTACTACCAGCTGCGCATCACGGGCACGCAGGGTGGCGGCTCGGCATTCCAGGTCTCCGACTTCGCGCTCCTCGGCACCGAGGGCACGGCGACGTCGCTCCTCGATGGGATGTCGGAGTCGACCTACTGGGATTCCGCCAGGGACGCCAACACCTCCGCCGCGAACACCGTGCTCACCCGCGCATGAGTGGCGGCAGCATCACCCCGCCGATATCCACCGTGCGCGAGGGGACGAACACGATCGCCATCGAGGTGCACCAGTCTGGCGGCACGAGTTCTCACGCGTGGTTCTCGCTCGCAAGCCTCGAGGCCACGACGGACTACCAGCCGCTGTCGTTCGCCTCCAGTGAGCGCTCCCGCAGCTACGTCTCCAACTCCTGGACGGTGACGGAGAACGGCGACGCGACGTTCAACAACCTCCTCGCCGGATTCCGCATCGATAACCCCGGTACGGGCGACGGCAAGGCGGTCACCTCACGCCCCCGCGGGCTTATGAGGCGGGCGCGGCGCCGCTCTCAGAAGAGCGTGGGAACGCCGGAGGCGATGCCCTTCATGGCCGTGTAGTCCAGGGTGAGCGTGCGAATCCCTCGGTCGCCCGCGAGCACCTTCGCCTGCGGCTTGATCTCCTGGGCAGCGAAGACGCCCGTCACGGGCACGAGGTGGGGATCGCGATTGAGCAGCTCCAGATACCGGCTCAGCTGCTCAACGCCGTCGATATCGCCGCGGCGCTTGACCTCGACGGCGATGGTCCCGCCCTCCGGGTTCCGCAGCAGCAGGTCGACGGGGCCGATCGCCGTCGGATACTCCCGTCGCACGAGCACCACGCCGTCGCCCACGAGATCGACCTGCTCCGCGAGTAGGCGCTGCAGGTCGGCCTCCACGCCGTCCTTCTGCAGGCCGGGGTCGATCCCGAGCTCATGAGCGGAGTAGTGCAGAATCTCGTGGATGCGCACGAGAAGCGCGTCGCCGGTCTTCGCGTGAGTGACGCGCCAGTGCTCGATGACTCCGGCCGCCTCTTCGTCCTCGTCCGGCTCCTCCACGACGATGCTGCACGGTGGAGACATCCAGTTCAGCGGCTTGTAGCTCAGCGAATCACTGTGCACGAGGACGGAGCCGTCCGCTTTCAGCATGATGAGACGCTGCGCGAGCGGAAGATGAGCGTTGAGCCGTCCGGTGTAATCCACCGAGCAGCGGGCGATGACGAGTCTCACCTCTCCAGGGTATCCGCGTGCGCGGACTCCCCCCGTCCCTCACCCAGCGGTCGCGCCGCCCCCGAGGCGAGCCCCGAGGCGACGACGAGCCCCACGAGGATGAACAGGGCGTTGAGCAGTCCGATGTGCTCGCTCACGACGCCGAGCACGGGAGGTCCGCCGAGGAAGGCGATGTAGCCGATCGTCGAGGCCGCGCTCACGCGGGCCGCGGCCTTCGCGGGGTCGTCGGCCGCCGCGGAGAGGCCGAGGGGGAAGCCGAGCGAGGCGCCGAGTCCCCACAGCGCCGCCCCCACGAAGACGAGCGGCAGGGTGGGCGCGAGGATGAAGAGGAGGATGCCGCCTCCCGCCGTCACGGAGAGGATGCGCAGCACGGGGACGCGTCCGAACCGATCCACGAGGGGGCCGCCGAGGAGACGCGCGCCCGTCATGCACACCGAGAACACGGTGAGCGCGGCGGCGCCGAGACCCGGCCCGCCGTGATGGTCCTCGCTCACCCCGAGCGCGAGCCAGTCGTTCGCTCCGCCCTCGGCGAAGGCCATGCCGAGCATGACGATCCCCAGCACGTACGTGCGTGGTTCGCGCCAGGCCGACAGCGCCGTGCGCAAACGATCCCGCCAGTCATCCCCCGTCGCCTCGGTCTCGGCGACCTCGTGCACGGGGACGCTCGCGACGCACACGAAGGAACTCGCCGCGACCACGGCGGCGATGACGATGGCGTGCGCGAACACCGTGAGCCCCAGGCTCGTCGCCACCCAGCCGATGCCCGCGCCGACGACGGTCCCGAAGCTGAACATCGCGTGGAACAGGGGCAGGATCGTCCTCCCGCGCTCCTGCTCCACAGCCGTGGCCTCGACGTTCATCATGACGTCGAGGCACCCGTTGCCGAAGCCGAAGAGCACGAGGCCGGCGACCACGAGCGGATAGGAGACGACGAGGGAGGACCCCACGGCGATCACGGCGATGCCGACCGCGAGCGTGAGCATCGTGAGGAGGATGCCGCGTCGCGACCCGGTGCGCGCCATCACGGCGGCGCTGGAGGAGATCCCGACGATCGATGCGATTCCCATCCCCAGCAGGAGCACGCCGATGCGCGAGTTGTCGATGCCGAGTGCGAGCTTGATATCGGGGACGCGGGACGCCCAGGTGGCCATGGAGAGGCCGCTTGCGAAGAAAACGGCGAAGATCGCGTTGCGCCAGCGACGGTACTGGGCAAGACGGACAGAAGAAGACACCCGCTGAGCCTATCGAATCGATTCGACGAATGGGAGATTCGGGCTACCCTGGGGGAATGGACACCCCAGGCGGTACCCGCAGGGCGACGCTCGCCGACGTCGCGCGCGAGGCCGGCGTCTCCCTCTCCACCGCATCCGTCGTCTTCAGCGGTAAGACGAACGTCTCCGAGGCGACGAAGGACCGTGTGCACGAAGCCGCCGCCGCCCTCGGGTACGGAGGTCCCGACCCCCGCGCGGCCTCGCTGCGCCGCGGCCGGAGCGGCATCGTCGCCGTCGTCCTGGAGGGACCGCTGCGCAGCGCCTTCCTCGACCCCGTCGCGATCGCGATGATGGACGGCATCACCGACGGTCTCGCCTCCGTCGGTGCCGGCATCCTCCTGCTCCGCGACGAGCCGGAGGAGACCGAGGGGCCCGCGCTCGTCACCGCTCCCGTGGATGCGGCGATCCTCATCGGCTGCTCCGCGCGCTCCCGGGAGGATGTCGACCTCCTCCGCGGACGCGGTGTCCCCGCCGTCGTCATCGAGGGCGATGCGGGTGACGAGGTGCTGAGCATCTCCCTGGACAGCCGCGAATCTGCCGCCGAGGTCGCCCGGCACGTGTACGAGCAGGGTCACCGCGACGTCGCCCTCGTGACACTCGCCCTGGACGCTCGGCGTCTCCGCGGCCCCGTCACCCCGGAACGGGTGCGCTCGGCGACCGTGCAGGTGAGCGTCGACCGCCTCGACGGGATGCGCGAGGTCTTCCCGGACGCCCCGGCCGTCTCCGCGTCCGCGAGCTCCATCGACGAGGGGCTCCTCGTGGGCCGTGCCCTCCTCGCCGACCGCGACCATCGCCCCACCGCGATCCTCGCGCAGAGCGACCTCCTCGCCGCGGGTGTCATCCGTGCCGCGGAAGAGCGCGGGCTGCGCGTCCCGGACGACCTCAGCGTCACGGGCTTCGACGGCATCCGCGTCGACGGCATCGGTGCCCATGTCCTCACCACCGCCGTACAGCCGGCCGTGGAGAAGGGTCGTGCCGCGGGAGAGCAGGTCGCTCGCCTCCTGCGCGGCGAACCCGCCTTCTCCCTGCACTTCCGCTGCCGGTTCCGTCCCGGAACGACGACGGCGCCTCCGGCTCGCTGAGGCGGCCCGGCCTCAGGAGCGCGCCGGGCCGATCACGAGGGTGGTGGGCGCGAAGTCGAGGATCGTGTAGCGGCCGCAGGAGACGCGCTGCGGCTCTGGCGTTCCCTCCGGCAGCTCCCAGGGCACCGACGCGGAATCCTCGAGGAGGAAGCTCACGTCGCCGACCGCGAAGTCGGAGCGATTGGTGAGCCACGCGTAGCCGTTCACAAAGTAGTCCACCTGCACGAGCTGCGCGGGATCGGCGAGCTGGAGCTGCGGCAGCCGCACCGTCCAGAACTGGCCCGCGCCCGTGCGCCCCGAGTCCTCGACCCAGTCCACGACGCACGTGAGATCCGCATCCGGGCGGGAGGCGGCGCCCACCAGCCGTGGAACACTCACGCCGCCGCCAACGATGAGGGCGACGCCGAAGATGGCGCCGAGGGTCCGCCGCGTTCCCCCGCGCAGCCGGAGCGGTCGGGCTGCATCGATGAGCACGAGCAGCGGAGCGAAGGCGAGCGGTTCCAGATAGCGCGCGGCCTCCGTGCCGAGGACGATGGCCCCACCGAGGACGAGCGGCGGCACGGACGCGGCCGCCGCCGCGACGAATCGCGCCCCGACCGACTCCGCGGAGACCGCCCGGACGACCGCGTACACCCACACCGCGAGCAGGAGCACGACCGCGCTGGCGCCGAGCGGGGTGTGCAGCCGCGCGAGGAGGAGGCTGCCGTAGCCGGCGGCGGACTCCCGCCAGAGTTCGGGATGCGCATACCCTGCCCCACTATTCGCGATCCATGCCGAGAGCGGAATGCGAGCGAGGAAGCCCAGCCCCGTGCCGACGATGAGCACGCCGAGGCCGAGGAGCGCGCGTCTCCGCAGCGTCTCCGACAGCCCCGCGACGCCGAGGAGCATTGCGAGAGGGACGGTCGCCCATGCCGCATACAGCGGATTGGAGAGCGTTGAGATCGCGGCGACGCCGCCGAGCAGGCCGAGGATCACGCGAGGACGGAGGGAACCGTCGAGAAGGCGACGGAGGAGGGCGACGCTGACGACGACCGCGAACACGGTCGCGGAGTAGTACGTCGTCGTGAGCAACAGCGAGGCGAGCTCGAGTGCGTCGCGGGAGGGTGAGGTCTCCGTGAGTGCGATGAGGCAGAACGCGCACAGCGCGAGGAGCGATCCCGCCACGGGGGCGCCGCCAGGCCGCCGGCGCCCCGCGACCGCGCGGAAGGCGCCGTAGAGCAGGACGAGATTCACCACGGCGTTCACCGCGAGGACTCCGTTCGCATCGGTGACGAGACGGCTGATGAGCCACAGCGCGGCGAAGAGCACGATCTCCGGGACGAAGAGCACGGGCGACATCGCCCAGTCGATGCCGCGCCCCTCCGTCGCGCTGCGGACGAACTGCGCCACCACGAGCGCATCGCCGTCGCGGAAGAGGAGATCGGCGCGCGAGGCGGACGCGACCTGCGCCACCGTGATGACGGAGACGAGTATCGCCGCGGCCCACCCGGTGAGCTCGTGACTGCCTGCCCTGCGCACTCCCTTACTCTCGCACGCCGTCGCTGTGACCGGCGCACCGGTGCCGGTGCGGATTCCGGCCGGTAGGATGGAGGAAAAGCCCGCCTGACCTAGTGCCCGACGAGCCGCGAGGAGCCGCTTATGCTGATGCTCCTCGCCGCGTTCCTCCTCGGATCGCTCATCCTTCCGTGGCTGGTGCGGTGGAGGGGAGCGCAGACCTTCGCCCTCGCCGCCCTCATTCCCGCGGCGGCATTCGTTCACGCTCTCCTGCAGACGCCGCGCGTCCTCGATGGCGATGTCCTCTCGGAGAGCATCGCCTGGATCCCGCAGCTGGGCCTCGACCTCTCCCTGCGTATGGATGTGCTGGGCTGGGTGCTCACCCTCATCGCCACGGGTGTCGGTGCGCTCGTGCTGCTCTACTGCCGCTGGTACTTCCGCGACGATGCCGCGAGCCTAGGGCAGTTCACCGGCGTGCTCCTCGGCTTCGCCGGAGCGATGTACGGGCTCGTCCTCACCGACGACATCGTGCTGCTCGTGATGTTCTGGGAGGTCACGAGTATCCTCTCCTACCTTCTCATCGGCTACTACCGGAAGCGCGCCGCGAGTCGTCGTGCCGCCCTGCAGGCGCTGCTCGTGACGACCCTCGGGGGCCTCGTCATGTTCGTCGGCGTCGTCCTCCTCGTCGTCGAGACAGGGACGACGAGCATCGCGGAGATCCTGGCCCTCGCCCCGAGCGGCCCGGTCGTCGACGCGGCGATCGTGCTGCTCCTTGTCGGCGCGCTGAGCAAATCGGCGATCTTCCCCTTCCACTTCTGGCTGCCCGGAGCGATGGCCGCGCCCACCCCCGTGAGCGCCTACCTGCATGCCGCCGCGATGGTCAAGGCCGGTATCTACCTCATCGCCCGCTTCGCCCCGATCTTCGCGCTCGCTGCTCCCTGGCGTCCCTTACTCATCTCTCTGGGGGTGTTCACGATGCTCCTGGGCGGCGTCCAGGCGCTCCGGGAGACCGACCTCAAGCGCATCCTCGCTTTCGGCACGGTGAGCCAGCTGGGTTTCTTCACCGTGGTCGTGGGCTTCGGCACGCAGGCGACGGCGCTCGCGGGACTCGCGCTCGTCATCGCCCACGCCCTCTTCAAATCCGCGCTGTTCCTCATCGTCGGTATCATCGACCGCCAGCTGTCCACGCGCGACATCACCGAGCTCTCCGGGGTGGGGCGGCAGGCCCCCGTCCTCGCGACCGTGGCCTTCCTCTCCGTTGCCTCCATGATGGGTATCGCGCCCACCCTCGGCTACGTCGCGAAGGAGTCCGCGCTCACGGCGCTGCTGGAGGAGGCGCAGGCGGGGTCTCCGTGGGGCGTCGTCGCACTCATCGGGGTCGCCCTCGGTTCCATTCTCACTGCGGCATATGGAACGCGTTTCCTGTGGGGTGCGTTCTCGCGCAAGCGCGATGCGGACGGCGAACGTATTCCGGATACGGCATGGCCCGATCCACCCGTCGGTTTCCTCGCCGCGCCGCTCCTCCTCGCGGGCGCGACCCTCGGAACGGGTATCGGTGCCCCTGCCCTCGACGTCGTACTGCAGGGCTACGCGCTCACGGCGCGCACTGGCGCCTCCGACGGCCCCGGCCACCTCGCCCTCTGGCACGGCTTCGAGCCCGCTCTCGGCCTCTCGATCGCCTCGATCATCGCGGGCATCCTGGTCTTCCTCCTCAGCCGACGCAGCGGATGGGACCGCGCGCCGCGCCTGCTCCCCTTCACCGCCTCGGACGCCTACTACCTCGTCATGCGCGGGATCGACCGCCTCGCCGTCCTCACGACGAGCCTCACCCAGCGCGGCTCCCTGCCCATCTACGTCGGCACGATCTTCATCGTCTTCGTCATCGCGGAAGGGACGGCACTTCTCGGCGCGGGACTCGACATGAGCCATCTCGACGGGTGGCATACGGCGGCTCAGCTCGCCGTCGCACCCATCATGGCGGCCGCCGCGGTCTTCGCCGTGCGCGCCCGCAAGCGCTACACGGGCGTCGTCCTCGTCTCCGTGACGGGGCTCGGCATGATCTTCCTCTTCGCGACGAGCGGAGCACCCGACCTCGCCCTCACCCAGGTGCTCGTCGAGACCGTGACGATGGTGACCTTCGCGCTCGTGCTGCGACGGCTCCCCTCCCGCATGGGGGAGCGCAACGCATCCGTGGGGCGCATCCCGCGAGCGATCCTCGGTGTCGGCGTCGGCGCCATGATGGCGCTCGTCGCCGTCGTTGCGACGAGCGCCCGCATCGCCGAGCCCGTGTCGACGGTCTTCCCCGAGATCGCCTATGAACTCGGACACGGCACGAACGTCGTCAACGTCGCCCTCGTCGACCTCCGCGGCTGGGACACGATGGGGGAGCTCTCCGTCCTTGTCCTCGCCGCGACCGGTGTCGCTTCGCTCGTCTTCGTCACCCACCGGGCCGACTACCTCGCGGCGAAGAAGTCGCTGCCGAAGTCGAGCCGCCGCCGCGTGTTCCGCGCGCCCCTCGTCGAGACCACGCAGGGCATCCGGATCCAGACCGCGGAGAATCGCAGCAGCCCGCGCGCCTGGCTCGTCGGTGGTCAGCAGATGAAGCCGCGGGATCGCTCGATCCTCCTCGAAGTCATCGTCCGCATTCTCTTCCACACCATCATCGTCATCTCCGTCCACCTGCTCTTCGCGGGGCACAACGCCCCCGGCGGCGGTTTCGCGGGAGGTCTCGTTGCGGGCATGGCCCTCGTCATGCGCTACATCGCGGGCGGACGCTGGGAGCTGGGCGCCGCAGCGCCCACCGATGCGGGACGCCTCCTCGGCGCCGGCCTCATCATCGCCGTAGGCACGGCAGTGCTTCCGCTGTTCTTCGGCGAGGCACCGCTCACGAGCGTCTTCTGGGAATGGGACATCCCGATCCTCGGCCACGGCGAGTTCGTCACCTCGACCATTTTCGATGTCGGCGTCTACCTCGTCGTCATCGGGCTCGTCCTCGATGTGCTGCGCAGCCTCGGCGCCGAGGTCGACAAACAGGCTCAGCAGATGCGCGCGCGGGGGGTGGACGTGCCGTGAACGTCTCCACCGTCCTCATCGTCGTCATGGCCGTGCTCTTCGCCTCGGGCGTCTACGCGATGCTCGAGCGCAGCCTCACGCGCGTGCTCATCGGCTTCCTCCTCATGGGGAACGCGACGAACCTCCTCCTGCTCATCGTCATGGGAGTGCCGGGGGAGGCGCCCTTCTCCGGGGCGGAGGGCGCGGTGAGCGATCCGCTCCCGCAGGCTCTCACCCTCACGGCCATCGTCATCACCTTCGCCGTCTCCGCCTTCCTCCTTGCCCTCATCTACCGCTCCTGGCAGCTCGGACAGGCTGACACGGTCGAGGACGACGAGGCCGACATCGCCCTGCGCGAGCGCACGGAGGACGACGAGGATGTCATGGACGACGAGAGCGAGCCGGGCGAGGACGAGGCGACGACCGACTTCGTGGGACTCGACACGGCGCCCATCACCGTGCTGCACATGAAGGACCATCCCGCGATCCTCGACGATGCGCCCGTCGACCTGTCCGCGGCGGCGTGGCGTGCTCGTCAGGATGCCAGCGATGCGGGGGAGGACCGTCCATGACCGCCCTCGTCCCCCTCCTCGTCGCCCTGCCGCTCCTCGGGGCCGCGATCACCCTCGCCTTCGGGCGCAGCCCGAGGCTGCAGGTCGTCGTGACCGTCGCGACGCTCGCGGCGGTCGCCGTCATCGCCGCCGTCCTCCTCGTCGCCGTCGACAACGGCTCGCCCCTCGCCGTCTCGGTGGGCGGGTGGCCCGTGCCCTTCGGCATCGTCCTCTACGTGGACCGGCTCGCGGCGCTGCTCGTGCTCGTGTCCAGCATCGTGCTCCTCGCCGTTCTGCTCTTCTCCATCGGACAGGGCGTCGCCGACGGCATGGACGAGACGCCCATCTCGATCTTCAACCCCAGCTATCTCATCCTCGCCGCCGGCATCTTCGACGCCTTCATCGCCGGTGACCTCTTCAACCTCTACGTGGGCTTCGAGATCCTCCTCGTCGCCTCCTACGTGCTCATCACGTTGGGGAGCACCGAGTCGCGCATCCGCACGGGCGCCGTCTACATCGTCGTCTCGCTCGTCTCCTCGATCCTCTTCCTGTCCGCGATCGCCATGATCTACGGGGCGCTGGGCACTGTGAACATGGCGCAGATCGCCGAGCGCATGGCGGAGCTCCCGCAGGAGACGCAGCTCGTGCTGCACCTGCTCCTCGTCATCGCCTTCGGGATCAAGGCCGCTGTCTTCCCGGTGTCCTTCTGGCTGCCGGACTCCTATCCGACGGCGCCCGCGCCCGTCACCGCTGTCTTCGCGGGGCTCCTTACCAAGGTGGGCGTCTACGCTCTCATCCGCACGGAGACACAGCTCTTCGCCTCGAACAGCATCAATACGATCCTGCTCGTCGTTGCGCTCGCCACGATGATCGTCGGCATCCTCGGCGCCGTCGCGCAGGCCGAGCTCAAGCGGATCCTGTCCTTCACCCTCGTGAGCCATGTCGGCTACATGATCTTCGGCCCCGCGATCGCGACACCCGCGGCGATCGGTGCGACGGTCTACTACATCGTCCACCACATCGTCGTGCAGACGACGCTCTTCCTCGCCGTGGGGCTCATCGAGCGACGCGTGGGCTCCACGTCGATCCTCCGCGTGAAGGGCCTGCTGAAGATCGCGCCCGTCCTCGCCGTGCTCTACTTCCTCCCCGCGATCAACCTCGGCGGACTTCCGCCGTTCTCCGGATTCATCGGCAAGTTCGCCCTCTTCGAGGCGGCCGCCTCTGTGGGCACACCCCTCATGATCGTGCTCATCGTCGCGTGGATCGTGACCTCGCTCCTCACCCTCTACGCGCTCATGCGGGCGTGGAACCTCGCCTTCTGGCGCGAGGAGGAGGACTCCACCGAGACCGAGGCGCGCATCTCCCACCTCTCGGGGGCGCCGGCCGCCGATGAGCAGCAGGAGCGGCGCCGCATCCCGAAGATCATGATCCTCGCGACGGGGGGTATGGTGGCCGTCACCCTGTCGCTCACCGTGTTCGCCGGTCCGCTCTACGCGCTGTGCGACCGGATCGGGTCCGCACTGCTCGAACCCGTGACCCTCGTGCAATTGGAAGAGGAGGTGGGCTCATGACCCGGGACACCCTGCGCGGCCTCGCGATCCAGTTGCCCTTCCTCCTCTGGCTCATCGCGCTGTGGATGATGCTGTTGGCGCAGTTCACCGTGCTGTCCCTCGTCACCGGTCTCATCGTGGCGATCGTCGTCACCCGACTCTTCCGGCTGCCCACGGTGGAGCTGTCCGGGCGCATCAACCTCGGCTATCTGCTGCTGTTCGCCGTACTCTTCCTGGGCGCCGTCGTGCGCGGGGCGCTGAGCGTCGCCGTGCAGGTCTTCGATTTCCGCCGTCCCCCGGGGACGGCCATCGTTGCCGTGCCGCTGCGCTACGCCGACGACCTCATCATGACCCACGTCTCCGTCGCCTCCTCGCTCATCCCCGGCTCGCTCGTCGTCGAGTCGGACCGCGACCGGCGCATCCTCTATCTGCACGTCATCGGCGTGCGGAGCAGGAAGGAGGTCGAGCGGCAGCGGCAGGGCGTGCTGCGCTGGGAGCGGCGCATCGTGCGGGCCGTGGGGAGTAGGGCGCAGCACCGGGCGCTGCGCGACGACGAGCGATCGGGCGAGGGGCCGCGGGCGGGGTCGCGTGCGGATCGGGGTCCGGGCCAAGGCGCGGCGTCGGGGTCGGGCCGGGGTGCGGCGTCCGGGCCTGGGTCTGGGGCTGGGTCGGGGTCCGGACGGGGAGCGCAGGACGCGCTCCGCGGGGAATCGCGGAAGGGAGGCGCGCGATGAATCCGCTCCTGCTCATCGTCGGCATCGTCTTCGTCGTCGCGGCCGTGCTTACGGTCATCCGCATCGCCATCGGACCCTCGATCCTCGACCGCGCGGTCGCCGCGGATGTGCTGCTCACCGAGGTTATGTGCGTGCTGGGTGCGGAGATGGCGATCGACGGGCATACCCGCAACATCCCCATCATGCTCATCATCGCCTCGATCGGGGTGTTCGGCTCGATTGCCGTCGCGCGGTACGTCGCGAGAAGGGACAACACGACCTCATGAACGTTCTCGGCCTCGTTATCCCCGGACTCGTCATCGACGTGCTCGTCTGGGTGCTCGTCTTCCTCGGCGCGCTGCTGTGCCTGTCTGCCGCGGTGGGGCTGCTCCGCTTCCGCGACGTGCCCAGCCGTCTGCATGCCGCGACGAAGCCCCAGGTGCTGGGACTCGTGCTCATCTGCGCGGCGATCGTCCTCTCCCAGCACACCGTCGAGGGGCTCCTCTTCGGGCTCGCGCTCGTCGTCCCGGTCGTGCTCCTGCAGTTCGCGACCGCGCCGCTCTCTGCGCACATGATCGGCCGGCAGGCCTATCGCAACGGCACCATCGACCGTCATCACCTCGTCGTCGACGAACTCGCCGAGTCCCAGCAGACCCCGCCCGCCGCCGGGTAGCGTCCGTGCGTGCCAGCGTGCCAGCGTGCCAGCGTGCCAGCGTGCCAGCGTGCCAGCGTGCCAGCGTGCGTGCGTGCGCTGCGCGCGGGGCGGGGTGCGCGCGTCCACCACTCCTAACTTCCGCCCA
>JAATFJ010000149.1 GCA_015655255.1 Actinomycetales bacterium
GATGCCGGCGAAGCAGGCGAGCAACAGGATCGTGAGGAAGGCCCGACCGATGAGGCCATCTTGATCGTCGATGAGCAGCCAGACGACACAGACGACCGCCGATGCGATGAGTGCACCGATGGCGACCCAGATGGCTCCTCTGATGAGGCGGGAATTCGCGTTCTTATCCGGCGGCGGAGCCACAGTCTGAGACATGGCGATCCTCTCGTTGCTTAGTGGTGCTTTCATCCTGCCACGCGGTGTCGCCGCGCGAGGGTTGATCCGTGGCTCTGTGGAGAGGATCGCCCGATTCTTTTCTGTGCAGGAGGAGTCGTGGACGTCAGCGGGCGCGCTTCCGCGATGCTGCGGCGAAGGCCGCGATACGCGCCTGCGCCTCCGCCGTGTCGAAGGAGGCGCCGATCGTGCGGGCCTCCTCATCCAGCTGCGCCGAGAAGGCCCGCGCGGGCTGCGAGCGGATGAGACGTTTCGCCTGACCGTAGGCCTCCGCGGCCCCATCGATCCAGAACCGCGCGATCTCCTCCGCCCGCGCCCGCACGGCGCGGGCCTCTGCCTCCCCCGCAACGACCTCCGCGACAAGCCCCCAGGCCTGCGC
The DNA here is from genome assembly GCA_015655255.1 of Actinomycetales bacterium. Next base: position 593 of record JAATFJ010000149.1, read on the forward strand.
CTCCGCCGCATCGAGGAGACGATCCTGGAGCACGAGCTGCAACGCCCGCCGCTCCCCCACGGCACGCGCGAGCTGCGCGGAGACCGAGAGGTCCGGTGTCAGCCCGATGTTCGCATAGAGGCTGCCGATACGCGAGGAAGCTCCAACGACGGCATAGTCGCTGCTGAGGAGAATGCCGAGCCCTCCCCCGGCCGTCGTGCCGTGCGCGGCCACGACGACGGGGATCGACGACTCGACGAGGGCGCGGATCCCCTCGTTGATCACGCCGGCGAGGGCCGTGAGCTGCGCGCCGGAGTCCGTCCCCTCCGCCATATCGACGACGTCACCGCCCGCACAAAAGGACGGCCCCGCGGCATCGATGAGGATCGCGTGCACGTCGTCCCGCGTCGTCGCCGCGCGCGTCGCCGCCCGCCATCCCTCGGCGAGTTCGGCGTTGACGGCGTTGAGTCGTGCGGGACGGTTGAGCGTCAGACGGGCCAGGCCCCGCTCGACAGAGAAAAGAATGGCATCGCTCACGGCATCTCCCTCGAAGCTCGGCGCAGTCACGTCAGAAACAGCCTAACCGGTGGCGGAGGAGACCTGTTCTCCGACCACGCGGGCGACGAATCCCTCCATTCGCCGCCGCGTCCCGTCGATCCGCACATCCACCTGCCCGTCGGAGCGGATCTCGTTCGGTGCGAGCGGATGGGCGAGACGCACGTTCTCGTGGCAAGACAGATCTGCGCACATGTAGGTGCCGATGCTGTCGCCGCGCGTCCCCGCAGCCCCCGTGCGGCGGGCGGAGAACAGGGCGACCTGGTTACCGGGCTGCAGGGCGTGGCAGATGTTACACATCCCGGAGCGCGTCCATCCCAGGTCCGCCGAGCGCACGGCGACACCCGTGAGCTCGCGATCGAGCTCGGCCACGACGTAGCCGCGTGTTCTGTTATCGGGATCTCGCCACGCGAAGAAGTCGAGGTAGTCCCAGTCGATGAGGAGGAAGTCGTGCGGCAGCGCGAGGAGACGCAACTCCTCCGGTTCCGCATTGACGAAGCAGCCGACGACGTCGGACTCGATGAGCGCTCGCATTGATTCAGTCTAGGAAATCCGGCCGTGGAGAAGGCGGAGGACGACGCCTCGACGGGCAGAGCGTTCACTCCTGACAGCAGAACACCCGGCCGCTTTTGACAGCTGACCGGGTGTTTTTTGTGGCGAGTGAGGGATTCGAACCCCCGAAGTCGAAGACGGCTGATTTACAGTCAGATCCCTTTGGCCGCTTGGGTAACTCGCCAATGCACACCCGTCCAGCTTGTACAGCCAACCGGGTGCGCGAGTATCCATCATAGCCGCTGAAGCGGGCCCGCCGGAAATCGAAACCCCCGATTCGTCGAGGCGGGGCGGCGCCCCGCTCGCGGAGCCATCTCGTCAGCGCCGCCAGATCCCCGTCGTAGAGGAGAGCGGCATCATCGGCGCCGATCTTCACGAGTTCGGATCGCGCCGCCAGCATTTCGAAGCCACGCACGAACTCCGCGCGGTTGTGCAGCATCCCGGCCCGAGGATTGGGGTCGACGGCCAGCCGTGCCGTCCTGCGCGCCGCAGACAGCGCCGCGACCTCCGCGGGGTCGTCGAAGGGGAAACAGCTGACGACCACGAGGACCGCGGCCTCAAGAACCGCACGGGCCTCCGCACCGTAGCGGATGCTTCTCGCCTGTGCGGCGGCGTTGAAACGGTACTCGGGCTCGCCGCTCGCCGAACGGGACACGATCGCCCGGGAGGAGCCGAGCGCCGAGGGGCTCGCGATGAGCCGCACATCATGATCCCGCAGGTGTTGGCGGATGTGCTCCCCCGCCTCATCGTCGCCCACCATGGCGATGAGGACCGTGTCCACGCCCAGCCGGCGCAACCCCACCGCTACGTTGAGCGCCGCACCGCCGATGAGTTCTCGCACGCCCCGCTCATCGCGGATCTCATCGATCAGCGCGTCGCCGATGACGACGACGCTCCCCTGCTCTGCGCTCATGAGGCGAGGTTATCGGGTGCGGGCACCGTGCCCTGAGGCAAGACGCCCGGGAACGCCGAAGGCCCCGCCCTCCAAAGAGAACGGGGCCTTCTGGGATCACACTCAGTTATACGTACCGGGCGTGATGTCGTCCGTCGAGAACGCATCGAAGTCGACGTAACCGAAGTCGCCGTCGGCGTACGCCCCGTCGGATGCGAAGATCCGGTTCGGGTAACGCTCGCTCTTGGCTTCTTCTGTGGCCTCGACCGTGATGTTGCGGTACTTCGACAGACCGGTTCCCGCGGGGATGAGCTTACCGATGATGACCTTCTCCTTGAGACCGACCAGCGGGTCGCGCTTGCCCTGCATTGCCGCCTCGGTGAGCACACGGGTCGTCTCCTGGAAGGACGCGGCCGACAGCCACGACTCCGTCGCGAGAGACGCCTTGGTGATACCCATCAGTTCCGAACGACCGGACGCGGGACGTTTGCCCTCTGCCACGGTCTCGCGGTTGATCTGCTGGTAGCGCTTGAGGTCGACGAGCTCGCCAGGCAGGAAGTTCGTGTCGGCGTGATCGACGACCGTGACCTTCCGCAGCATCTGACGCACGATGACCTCGATGTGCTTGTCGTGGATCGGCACACCCTGGGAACGGTACACGCCCTGAACGCCGCCGACGAGGTAACGCTGCACCTCGCGAGCACCCATGACGCGCA
>JAATFJ010000044.1 GCA_015655255.1 Actinomycetales bacterium
CACCACGTCAACGACGTGACACCCAGCACCGAGAACTACACCACCCCAGGGGACGTCACGGCTAGATCAAGACACCATCCACTCCTTATGGCCTATAACCCTCCGCTTCCGGCGTGAGGCCGTTGCAATGATACGAACATGTTTCGCGTAGGGAAAGAAGTTGTTTCCAGACTCCCTACCCACGGGTTCTGCGTGTTTTGAGGGGTAGATTCTCTTTTGCCGGATCGTTCCGGCATTTGTACATGCGTCGTCAATGGATGCGGCAGCGTGCTGCAACCGAGGAGAGGAATATGAGATGAGGAAAGCTTTCGCAGTGATCGCGTCGGCCGCAGTCCTGGCCGCGGCTCTCACATCGTGCTCGTCGAACGGCGACGAAGCATCTCCCACACCGAGTTCTTCAGACTCCGATACAACGGGGTTCGCGGCGGAGAGCGATGCGAGCGCGCCCTCAGGGGGAGTCCTGACCGTGGCGATGCCGACGGACTCCACAGAGGCCAACGGCTACGACCCCGCGACAGCGGATCGCTCCCGTACCTGGACCATGCTGTCGCTTGTCTACGAGACGCTCACGACCGTCGATGAGAACTTCGAGCCCCAGGCCGGCTTGGCAGCGAGCTGGGAGCAGACCAGCGATACTGAGTACGTTTTCCAGCTGCGCGACGATGCGGTCTTCTCCAACGGGCGCGCGGTGACCGCGGAAGACGTGGCGGGAAGCCTCAACAGGATGCGTGCTGCGGGAGGGAGCTGGGCCAGCCAGCTCTCGTCGGTCACCGCGGTGACCGCGACCGGGGAGCACGAGGTCACGATCACGCTTTCGACCGCGTACACCCCGCTGCTCTCCGCTCTCGCGCATCCGGATACGGGGATACTCCCGATGGAGGAGCTCGAGGCCGGAACTTTCGATCCGACGACCGAGATGCTCGGATCCGGCCCGCTCGTCCTCGCCGAGCACGTGCAGGATCAGGGATGGACCTTCGACATCAACGAGGAGAATCCTCTCGCCGACGAACTCGGATTCAGCGAGCTCGACATACAGATCCTCCCCGACGAGGCGACGAGGATCGCTGCTTTGAGAGACGGCAGCGTCGACTTCGCGCTTCTCGACGACGCCGATTCCCTCACCCAGCTGAGCGATGAGGAAGACGTGGCCACGATCGCGCAGGCCAACTCCGATTTCACCTTCCTCATGCTCAATGCCAAGGACGAGAGTCGTGTGACCGCGGATGCGGACATACGCCAGGCGATCAATGCGGCGGTCGATCGACAGCAGATCATCGACGTGGCGCTCGGGGGCTACGGTGTCGTCACCGGTGTGACACCGGCGATACTCCCCGGCTCCTGTTCCGCGGAGGACTCCCTCACCCTCGATATGACCGACGAGGAGATCACCGAGGCGCTCGACGGGCTGGAACTCGACCTGCTCGTGCGGACGAGCGTTCCCTCCGAGGTGACGACGGGACAGGTCATCCAGCAGCAGCTCAGCGCCTACGGCGCCGTGGTGAATCTCGAGCAGGTCGACTCCGGGACGTTCACGGAGCGCGTCTATCGCACCGATCCGTCCTCCTTCGACATCGGCCTCGCTTCGTATGCGGGCTATGTGGATCCCTCGTCCGTGACGACGTGGTGGGACATCGCGGGCTCGAAGATCGCCGACAACTACGCGATCGACGACCTGGATATCGACGAACTGATCCAGACGGCCCAGACGCTGGAGAACGGGGACGAACGCACGGAGACGTTCGAGAGCCTCTGCGCCGCGGTCAACGAGCAGTCGATGATGGTGCCGCTGACCTCGAGAACGTCGTTCTTCGCGTATCGAACCGACCAGCTGAGCCCCACGGTGAAGGCGGCGGACGGCTTCGGGAACGTTCTGCAGAACATCGTTGAGTTCCGGGCAGCGCAGTAAGAGCGGGAACATGCAGACATGGATGTGGATCGCGCGACGAGTCGCGGCGGCGGCGGTGGCGCTCCTCGGCGTCTCCGTGCTGATCTTCGCAGCGGCGCGAGTGCTTCCGGGCGACTTCGTCGACATCGTCGCGGGCCCTCTCGCCTCCGACGAGCTGAAGCAGGAGACGGCGCGCGAACTCGGCCTCGACAAGGACCTCTTCACGCAGTACATCACCTGGATCACGGGTGCTCTGCGGGGCGACCTCGGGAGCTCCTACGTGACGGGAAGTCCGATCCGTGATGAGATTGCGGCACGTCTGCCGACGACCGCCCTCATCGCGGTCCTCACTCTCTTCATCACCCTTGTCCTCGGACTTCCCATCGGATTCGCGGCAGCGCGAGCGAGGAGTCGTGTCGCGCGCGGCGCGGCGCGGCTCCTCTCCGCTCTCGGCATCAGCCTTCCTGTCTTCGTGCTGGGAGCGGTCGTCGTCTACGCCGTATCGGTATGGGGGAACGGAATCGTGACGATCGCGGACTCCCAGGACGGTCTGCCCTCTCCGGGAAAGGTCATCCTCGCTGCGGGCGTGCTGTCCGTCACCTGCGTGACGCTGGTGGCGCGCGCGACGAGGGATGCCGTGCTCAATGCCCGCGTCGAGCCCTACATCGCTGCGGCGCAGGCGAGGGGGGAGAGCTCTTCCTTCATCGTGCGTCACCACATCCTTCGGAACATCTCCATTCCGGTGCTCACGGTGGCCTCGGTGATCCTGGCCGATCTCCTGGGCGGAACGATCATCGTGGAGAACATCTTGAACATCCAGGGCTTGGGCAGCTATCTCGTCTCCGCCCTCGACCGTCGGGACTATCTCGTCATCCAGGCCGGAGTCCTGCTCGCCGGTGCCGTCTTCGTCTTCGCGAGCTTCGTCGTCGACATCCTCTCCGGATACCTCGATCCGCGGCTGCGGAGCCGCATTCAGGGGGCGAAGTCGTGAAGAAGACCGCTGCCGCGCTGCGCCGGATATGGCGTGCCAACCGGCTGGAGAGCGTCGCCTCCCTCGTCCTCCTCGTACTGGTGGTGGCGAGCGTGCTCTCCAAAGCCTGGTCCGTCGGGGGAGATCCTGAGCAGATCGTCGGTTCGCGGCTGAGCCCGCCGAGCGCGGAATGGCCGCTCGGCACGGACAGCCTGGGCAGATCGCTGCTCGCGCGTCTCCTCGACGGGATCGGGACGAGCTTCACGCTCTCGGTCGTCGCCGTCCTGCTCGCGGGGGCGCTCGGCACGGTTCTCGGGGTCGCCGCCGGTTACGCTGGACGCCTCTTCGGCGAGGTCGTCATGCGGATCGTGGACATCATGTACGCCTTCCCCGCACTCGTGCTCGCCATCCTCGTCGCTGCACTGCTGGGGCCGGGAACGCCCGCGACGATCGCGAGCATCGTCCTCGTGACGGTCCCTCTCATGACGCGCATGGTGCGCGTCGCGACCATGGCCGTCGTCGGTAGGGACTTCGTCGTGACGGCCCGCGTGAGCGGCGTCACGACGACCACGATCGTTCTGCGCCATATCGTTCCCAACATCGCGGGCACTATAGCGGTGCAGCTCAGCTACGCGCTCTCCGTGGCGATCCTCGTCGAGGGCAGCCTCAGCTTCCTGGGCCATGGGGTGCAGCTGCCGGCCTCGTCTCTCGGCACGCTCGTGGAGGAGGGCACCGTGTACCTGTCGACCATGCCCCTTCTGCTCTTCGCACCTGGACTCGTGCTCGTGCTCGTCATCCTCTGCATCAACATCATTGGCGATGGCCTGCGCGACCGTTTCGAACCGAGGGTGGGAGTGCGATGACCGTGATGGATGAAATGCAGGAGCCGATCATTCTGGCCGAGCGGTTGGAGATCGACTACACCTCGCAGTCGGGTACCGTCCACGCCCTGCGCGGAGTCGATCTCTTCGTGGAGCCCGGAGAACGGATCGGTCTGGTCGGTGGCTCCGGCTCAGGGAAATCAACGCTCGGTCTCGCCATCGGCGGTCTCCTCCCCGAGAACGCGCGCTGCGTCGGCGGTTCCCTCAGCGTGGCAGGGATCGGCGCGCTGGACGCATCGGCGGCGGCGGTCAGGACGCTGCGGAGGAAGACGCTGGGATTCATCCCGCAGAACCCGATCGGCTCGCTCGATCCGACGATGCGCATAGGCGCTCAGCTCCGCTTCGCCACGGGGCTGAGGCGCCGTGACCGGGTGCCGTTGGCCGGGATGCTCGACGACGTGAGGATCCGGGAACCGGAAAGGGTGCTCTCCCTCTATCCGCACGAGATCTCCGGCGGGATGGCTCAGCGCGTGGCGATCGCGATGGTTCTCGCCGACAGCCTCGTGTTCTCATCGCCGATGAGCCCACCGCCGCCTTGGACAGCCTCGTGCGCAGCGAGATCCTCGAACTCGTCTTCGGCAGGGCTGCGGAACTCGGCACGGCCGTCGTCTTGCTGAGCCACGATCTCCGCGCCGTCTCGCGATGGTGCGCGCGCGTCGCCGTGATGCACCACGGCGAGGTCGTCGAGACCGGATCGGCGGACCGAGTCCTCTCGCATCCGCAGCATCCCTACACGCGTTCTCTCGTCTCCGCCGATCTGCGGCTCGGGGACTTGTCCGGTTCCGACGAGATCACGGAGGGATGAGCCGATGACATCGGTGCTCGAAATGACGAACGTCGCGGTGTCGTTCCGCGGTCGCGGAAGAGGCGAACGCTGGGTCCGGGCCGTCTCGGGGGTCTCCTTCGCCGTCGCGCCGGGGGAGACGCTCGGGATCGTCGGTGAATCGGGTTCAGGAAAATCGACGACCGCATCGGTCGCTCTGGCGCTGCGACGCCCCGACGAGGGCAGCGTGCTCTTCCAGGGGAGGCCCTTCCCGCGGAAGCATCGGGCGCGCGCCGGACGGATACAGGCGGTTCTTCAGCACCCGCAGTGGTCGCTCGATCCGAGGATGCGCGTGGGCGCCTCCATCGCGGAATCCCTTCAAGTCACCGCCGGCGGAAGGGCCAGCGCCCATCGCGACCGGATCGCGGAAGCCATGGAGTCCGTGCGACTCGATCCGGGGCTGAGCGAACGCTTCCCGCACGAGCTCTCCGGCGGTCAGCAGCAGCGGGTGGCGATCGCACGTGCGCTCATCACCGACCCGGATTTCATCGTCTTCGACGAGGCGGTCAGCGCGCTCGACGTCTCGGTGCAGAGGCAGGTACTCGATCTCGTGCGTCGCCTCCAAGCGGAGAAGGGGTTCGCGGCGCTCTTCATCTAGCACGACCTGGCCGCCGTCCGTCGGGTTGCGGACCGGGTCGCCGTCATGCGTCTGGGGGAGATCGTCGAACTCGCCGAGACGCAGCGTTTCTTCGAGCACCAGGAGCATCCGTATTCGCGGATGCTCCTGGACGCGCTCTGATAGGCGTGCGCCCGAGGAAGACCCCGTGGCTGTCGGGGCGGATCGACGGAGGAAAGAACGGAATGAACGATGTTTGAGTTTGCTCGCTATGCGGCGCCGACGGAGGCCGCGAAGGTGGATCTCGTGGAACGTAACCCGTTCGCGATCCTCGTGTGCCAGTCCGAGGGCGGCGCGATCGAGGCGACGCACATACCCGTCGTGTTCCCCGCGCGTCCGGAGGAGCTCGCCGGTGCCCACATGATCGGTCACATGGCCCGCGTGAACCCGGAATGGAAGTCCCTGGTATCGGTGCGGAAGGCGTTGCTCGTGTTCTCCGGGCCGTCAGGGTACGTGTCGCCGCGCACATATCAGGTGCCCCGGATGGTGCCCACCTGGGACTACGCCGCCGTGCACGCGGAGGTGGACGTCGACGTCGTGCTCGATGACGCGGAGAACCTCGGGATCGTGCGCGACACGGTGGAACGTCTGGAGGAGCTCACGGGAGATCCCTGGGACATGACGGAGTCGTTGGAGGTCTTCCGACGGATCATCGGCGGAGTGGTGGGATTCCGTTTCACGGTCACGTCGGTCGCCGCCGTCTTCAAGCTCAGCCAGAACATGCCGGAAGTCATCTGGCGGCGCGTACATGACGAGGCGGCGCGGCGCGATACGGCGAATTCCCCTTTGGCGGAGCTGATGGAACTCACGGGGTGGAAGGAAGAACGATGACCATGGAGCTTTTCGAGTTCACCACAGACGAGGAGAGGCCGCAGGAGCGCGGCGCCGCGCTCGGGGAGCGCTTCCGCGAGCAGATCCGCTTCGCCTATCGCGGTTATGAGCAGCTCTTCGACCGGAAGGGGCTCGCGGCGCCGGTCGTGCAGGACTACGTATCGCAGACGCTGGAGGCGACCAGAGCGTGGGCGCCATCGGCGCACGAGGAGCTGCAGGGCATGGCGGAAGGCGCCGGAATGCCGCTCTGGCATGTGGGCGCGCTCACGGCACGGACCGAGCTGCTGGCGCTGGCGGGATCTCCGGGCCTCGAGTGCACGACCGGGGTCTTCCTCCCCCGCACGGGATCACGGGAGCCGCATACGTTGCAGACGTGGGACTGGCTGCAGGAATACTCCACGCAGGGCTTGCTGCTCGACGCCCCACGAGCCGGCGGAGGAAGGCTCCGGTGCTTCGCAGAGTTCGGCACGCTGGGCAAGATCG
>JAATFJ010000243.1 GCA_015655255.1 Actinomycetales bacterium
AGCGGGAAGATCAGGAAGGGGATCATCACCGAGGCGATGAAGAAGTCGCTGCCGAAGAACGGGACGGCGACGAGGGCGACCGCCAGGATGGCGGCTATGCCGAGCCTGTCCTCCCTGAGCGGGAAGACGGCCATGTCGGCGGCGTAGCTGGATTTGTACTGGCCGGCCTCGCGGTAGAGCATGGTTCAGGCTCCGCTTGGGAGGGAGATGGCGAAAGGGCGAGAGGTGGAGAAAGGGGAATGGTGAAGGCCAAAGTGAAACCCTTCTCCCCATTCATGTGTCCCCGTTCCCGATTTCCTCATCTCAGATCCTCTCGATGATCTTGTCGCCGAACAGGCCCTGCGGCCGGAACAGCAGGAAGCCCAGCGCGATGAAATAGGCGAGCCAGCTTTCGATGCCGCTGCCCACCAGCGGCCCCCAGTAGAACTCGCCGAGCTTCTCGCCGATGCCGATGATGAGCCCGCCGACGATGGCGCCGGGGATCGAGGTGAAGCCGCCGAGGATCAGCACCGGCAGGGCCTTCAGCGCCACGATCTCCAGCGCGAAGGAGACGTCGGAGCGGGCGCCCCACATGATGCCGGTGATCAGCGCGACGATGCCGGCGGTGAACCAGACGATCACCCAGATCTGGTTCAGCGAGATGCCGACCGAGAGCGCCGCCTTGTGGCTGTCGGCGACCGCCCGGAGCGCCCGCCCTATGCGGGTGAACTGGAAGAACAGGGCGAGCACCACGATCATCAGCGAGGCGATGACGGCGGCGGCGATGTCGATCTTCTGCAGCGAGACGAGACCGCCGAGGATCTGCAGGTCGATCGCGCCCCTGGGCAGGTGGAGCTGGTCGGTGATCATCTGCTTCGGGTTGCCGCCGAAGACGGATTCGCCGAGCCCGATCAGGACATAGGTGATGCCGAAGGTCGCCATGAACAGGATGATGTCGGGCTGGTTGACCAGCGGGCGCAGCACCACGCGCTCGATCGCGACCGCCAGCACGAACATCACGCCGAGCGTCAGGATGACGGCCAGGAAGGCTGGCACCCCCTTCTCGTGGAGCCCGACCAAAGTGAGCGCGGCGAACACCACCATGATGCCCTGCGCGAAGTTGAACACGCCCGAGGCCTTGAAGATCAGCACGAAACCGAGCGCGATCAGGGCATAGAGCACGCCCGAGACCAGCCCCTCCCAGATCGTCTGGACGAGCAGGTCGGGGGCTGCCGCCATCTGCTCGAACGGATCGATGAAGAGCTTGTAGAGCGTGCCCGAGCCGTCCAGCCGCGCGCCGAGGATCGCTGCCGCGACCAGGCCCGCGACGATCAGGGCTGCCCTGATCCAGCCCTTGGCGAACAGATTGGGTGTGGTGGGGCGCAGGGCGGCGTCGCTCATGGCAGCAGCCTCCGGTGAGGTGAGAATTCGGGTTGGCTCGCGCTGTTGGAGCCGAGAGCGGAAGGGGGGGCGATCATCAATGCGCGACTCCCAGATAGGCATCGATGACCTTCTGGTCGCGCTTCACCTCGGCTGGCGTGCCGTCGGCGATCTTGCGGCCGTATTCGAGCACGACGACGCGATCCGACAGGTCCATGACCACTCCCATGTCGTGCTCGATCAAGGCTATCGTCGTGCCGAATTGCTGGTTCACGTCGAGGATGAAGCGGCACATGTCCTCCTTCTCCTCCAGGTTCATGCCGGCCATCGGCTCGTCGAGCAGCAGCAGCTCCGGCTCCATGGCGAGCGCCCGGCCAAGTTCCACCCGCTTCTGCAGCCCATAGGGCAGCTTGCCGACGGGCAGCTTGCGGATGTGCTGGATCTGCAGAAAATCGATGATGTCCTCGACCTTCCTGCGATGCTCGATCTCTTCCGCCATCGCCGGGCCCAGGCGCAGCGCCTGCCAGAGGAAGCCGCGCTTCATCTTCAGCGTCCGGCCGGTCATGATGTTGTCTAGCGTCGACATGCCCTTGAACAGGGCGACGTTCTGGAAGGTGCGGGCGATGCCGGCCGCCGCGGCGCGGTGCGGCCGCATCCTGGCGCGCGGCTCGCCCCGGAAGACGATGCGGCCTTCCTGAGGCTGGTAGAAGCCGTTGATGCAGTTGAGCA
>JAATFJ010000375.1 GCA_015655255.1 Actinomycetales bacterium
GGGAGAAGTAGTCGACGTGCGCGCCGTCGAGTTCGCGCGTGCGTTCCCCGATCCAGAGGAAGTGCGCCGAGGTGTTGTATGGCGTGCCCGTGCGCGAGTCGATGCGCGTCATGGGGCGCTCGTAGTCCATGAGCAGGCCTTCATGCCCCGTGAAGAACTCCACGAGTTTGAGCGCGTCGAAGTCGGCTCCCGCCGCCTCCATGAACTTGATCGCCCGGTCGATCTCCGCGGCCATGCGCTCGTAGCGCTGGTTGGCAGGGTTCTGCGCGAAGCCCTTGTTCCACGAGTGCACCTCGCGGAGGTCGGCGAAGCCACCCTGCGTGAAGGCGCGGATGAGGTTGAGCGTCGAGGCGGCCGTGTGGTAGCCCTGCAGCAGTCGCGAAGGGTCCGGCATGCGGGACCCCTCGGTGAAGTCGTAGCCATTGACGATGTCGCCGCGGTAGGCGGGCAGCGTCACATCGCCGCGCGTCTCCGTGTCGCTGGACCGGGGCTTGGCGAACTGTCCCGCCATGCGCCCCATCTTCACCACGGGCATGGAGGCGCCGTAGGTGAGGACGACGGCCATCTGCAGCACGGTCTTGATGCGGTTGCGGATCTTCTCCGCCGTCGCACCCGCGAAGGTCTCCGCGCAGTCGCCACCCTGCAGGAGGAAGGCCCGGCCGGAGGCGGCCCGCGCCAGGCGCTCACGAAGGTTGTCGACCTCTCCGGCGAAGACGAGCGGCGGAAGACCGGCGATCTGCTGCGACACCTCGCCCACATAGGCGGTGTCTTCCCACTGCGGTTGTTGCTTGATGGGAAGAGAACGCCAGGCGTCGAGGCCGGCGTCGTTCAGGGCAGACATTCTCCCAGCTTAGCCGGATTCGCGGGGCATCCGCCCGCTCAGGAAGCGCGTGCGAGACGCTCCTTGACCGAGGAGGCGTAGACGTCGTCGTACTGCTGCTGACCGAGCCGCTGCAGCGCCACCATGATCTCGTCGGTGACAGAACGGAGGATGAAGCGATCGTTTTCCATCCCGGCATAGCGGGAGAAGTCCAGCGGCTCGCCGACGACAATACCGATGCGCGTCACCCGGGGGATCTTCTGCCCTATGGGCATGGCGGTGTCGGTGTCGACCATGATGACCGGCAGCACGGGGACCTTCGCCTCCAGCGCCATCCGGGCGATGCCCGTGCGCCCCCGGTAGAGCTTGCCGTCGGGGCTGCGCGTTCCCTCCGGGTAGATGCCGAGGAGGTCTCCACGTCCGAGCACCTGAAGGCCCGTGTTGAGGGAGGCCTCGGAAGCCTTCCCGCCGGAGCGGTCGATGGGGATCTGCCCCGTGCCTTTCATGAACAGCCGCGTCGCCCAGCCCTTGATGCCGCGTCCCGTGAAGTAGTCGCTCTTCGCGAGGAAGGAGACGGGCCGGTCGATCATGAGAGGAAGGAAGATGGAGTCCGCGAAGGACAGATGATTGCTCGCGAGGATCGCGGCACCATCGCGGGGCACGTTCTGCCGCCCCACGATCCAGGGACGGAAGATCGCCTTGACCACGGGTCCGATCACGACGTACTTCATCAGCCAGTAGAACATCGAGAGGAAGTCTATCGCCGCCCGGGGATCTCCTTTTCGCGGAGGTGAAGCCCCGACGGCGCAACTGAGTTTCACAAAGCGCGACACTCAATTCCGCCGCTACCCGTTTTTCTCCGGTCCGGTGCCTTAGACTCGTCACACGTCCGTGCCCGGCCGGTACCAAAGGAGTTGCCGTGGTCCAGTTCGAAGTCCCTGCGATCGTCCCCGCAGATCCCGATGCCAATATCGCCGACCTTCTCGTCGAGCGCGTCCGCACCACACCGGAGCGCGCCCTCTTCTCGGTCCCCTCCGGTGACGGCTGGCGGGACATCTCCGCCGCCGATTTCCAGACCGCCGTCATCTCCCTTGCCAAGGGATTCGTCGCGGCGGGGATCCAGCCCGGCGACCGCGTCGGCTTCCTCGCGAGGACCACGTATGAGTGGACCCTCGTCGACTTCGCCCTGTTCTACGCGGGCGCAGTCATGGTGCCTGTGTATGAGACGAGTTCCCCCTCCCAGATCCGCTGGATCCTCGAAGACTCCGGGGCGACGACGCTCATCGTGGAGTCCGCCGAGCACTTCGCCCGCGTCGACGAGGTACGCAGCGAGCTGCCGCTCATCCGCGAGGTCTGGCAGCTGCACCTCGGCGCGATCGCCGCGCTCACCACGCAGGGCACCGGAGTCGACGACGCTGAGATCGAACGTCGCCGTTCCCTCGCGCGGGGCGAGGACATCGCCACACTCATCTACACCTCAGGATCGACGGGACGCCCCAAAGGGTGCGTGCTCACCCACAGCAACTTCGTCGAGCTCTCCCGCAACTCCGCGAA
>JAATFJ010000287.1 GCA_015655255.1 Actinomycetales bacterium
CGCCCGTGTTCGTGTACCGGCAGTCGGCGTCCACGACGAGGACGTTGTCCTCCTGCAGCGAGGCGAGGGTGATACGGGAGTCGGCGAAGACCTCGGCGGGGTCGAGTTGCTCGCCGTTGAGGGAGATCTCGCGGACCTCCCCGGCGATGAGATCGATGAAGGTGGAGCTTCCCGCAACTGCCTGGAACCGCACCACACTGCGCGACCCGAAGGTCTCGGCGCCCTTCGTGAGATCGAGTGCGACCTCATACGATTGCGTGGTGACGAGCGCGCGACGCTCCTGCGCTTCGCGACGGGTCAGGTTCTCTCCAGGCACAGCATTTCTCCCAGGGGTGAGGGCAGCCACCGAGGTTCGATGAGGCTGGCATCTTCGGCGACCTTGACACTCTACGCCAGGATGAGGTCGGGACGAGTCGGAAGAAGTGGGAGGATAGAAGGGTGACTGCGAATGATGCATCTGTTGTTCCCTTCGCCTCTGCGGCGGCCTCATCCGGCTCCGCTTTCGTGGAGACGCCGGTTGATTATGACGCGCTGATCCTCACGAGTTTCGGCGGTCCCAACGGGCAGGACGACGTGATTCCGTTCCTGCGGAACGTCACTCGTGGGCGAGGCATCCCGGATGAGCGACTGGAGGAGGTCGCGCACCACTACCGCCATTTCGGAGGCGTCAGCCCCATCAATGAGCAGAACCGCCTGCTGAAGGACGCCCTGGAGGTGGAGCTCGCCTCCCGCGGCATCGACCTTCCCGTGTACTGGGGCAACCGCAACTGGAAGCCGTTCATCGAGGATGCCTTCACCCAGGCAGCCGCCGATGGGCATTCGACACTGCTCGTCCTCGCGACGAGCGCATACAGCTCCTACTCCAGCGACCGGCAATACCGCGAGGATATGGCACGGGTCATCACGGAAGAGGGACTAGAGGGCAAGGTCACCGCGGACAAGGTGCGTCTCTACTTCGACCACCCCGGCTTCGTCGCTCCACTGCAGGAAGGCGTCGCGGACGCCGTACGCGCCTTCCTCGCCGACGGGCTCGCTCCGGAGGAGATCCGGATCCTCTTCTCCACTCACAGCATCCCGATGGGCGATGCGCAGTGCTCCGGTCCGCGCGATGTCGACTGGGGCGAGGGCGGTGCCTATGAGGCGCAGCACCGCGCCGTCGCCGAATACATCGCGGGCAGCCTGGGAGAGGTCACGGGAGGGGCGACCGTCCCGTGGCAGCTCGTCTTCCAGTCGCGGTCCGGCCCGCCGTCGCAGCCCTGGCTCGAGCCTGACATCAACGATGTCATCGCTCAGCTGCCCGCCGAGGGCGTGAAGGCGATCGTCATCTCTCCCATCGGCTTCGTGAGCGACCATATGGAGGTGCTCTGGGACCTCGATACCGAGGCGCTGGACAGTGCCCAGGCCGTCGGCATCCGTGCGGTCCGCACCCAGACGCCCGGCGTGCATCCCGCGTTCGTCGCCGGTCTCGTCGACCTCATCGTCGAGCGCATCGAGGGCATGCCCGCGGCGGAGCGACCGCATCTCACCCCGCTCGGCCCCTGGTACGACATCTCCCGCCCCGGAGACTGCGAGAACGCCAAGCTCGGCTTCCTCCCTGCTGCGGCAGGCCTCGCCCCCTGAGCGTCAGAGTTGTCCGAGGCAGCTTCTAGGATGGGTGTCATGCGTATCCACATCGCCACGGACCACGCCGGTCTGGAGTTCTCCACCCAGTTGCAGCAGCATCTCCGTGATGCGGGTCACGGGGTGACCGACCACGGCCCTCTCGTGTACGACGCTCTCGACGACTACCCCGCGTTCTGCATCCGTGCAGCCCAGGCGGTCGTCGCGGACCAGACGGCGGGCATCGAGGCCTTGGGTATCGTCTTTGGCGGCTCCGGCAATGGCGAGCAGATCGCCGCGAACAAGGTGGAGGGCATCCGCGCCGCCCTCGTGTGGAACCTCTCGACGGCCGAGCTCGCGCGTGAGCACAATGATGCGAACGTCATCGCCATCGGCGCACGCCAGCACAGCTTCGAGGAGGTCATCGCCCTCATCGACCGCTTCATCGCCACGCCGTTCTCCGGCGATGAGCGGCACGTCCGTCGCATCGCGCAGATTGCTGATTACGAACGCGACGGCTCACTCGTTCCCGATCCGCGGGCGTCCTGATGCCCGAAGGACATTCCGTCCACCGCATCGCACGTCAGTTCGAACGGAACTTCATCGGCAAACAGCTGACTGCATCGAGCCCGCAGGGGCGCTTCACCGAGGGCGCGGCGCTGCTCAACGGTCGTGAGGCTGTGAGCGTGCAGGCCGTCGGCAAGCAGATGTTCCTCGAGACGGAGGGTGATCTCTGGCTACGCGTGCACCTCGGCCTCTACGGTGCGTGGGATTTTGCCGGTGATATCCTCGTCGACCCCACGATCGCATCAGCGAACGGCCGCATGGGGCAGACGAACCAGCGCGGCACGGATCTCGACGCACCCATCCTCGACGCCGCGGGAGAGAACTCCCTGTCCTCCATCGGTGCCCCGCGCCGCGCGCGTGTGCACGTGCGGATGTCCGAGCAGACGAAGGGATTGGCGGAGGAGGACGCACAGTGGCCGCCGATCGTCGTGGGGCAGGTACGGTTACGCCTCCTCACCGACGTCACGTGCGCGGACCTGCGCGGACCGACGGCCTGCGCCCTGCAGACGCCGGAGGAGATGCTCGCGACGGTCGCGAAACTCGGGCCCGATCCTCTGGTGGGCGATCCCGCGGAGGGGGAGGAGCGCTTCGTTCGCGTGGTGCGGAAGAAGCCCACGGCGATCGCGCTGCTGCTCATGGACCAGTCTGTCGTGAGCGGGATCGGCAATGTCTACCGTGCCGAGCTGCTGTTCCGTGCTCGCCTGAACCCGCACACCCCCGGCCGCGATGTGCCCGAGGAGACCGTACGCGCGCTCTGGCGCGACTGGGTGCGGCTGCTCGCCATTGGCGTGGAGACGGGGCAGATGATGA
>JAATFJ010000328.1 GCA_015655255.1 Actinomycetales bacterium
CACCTCATCGCGCCGCACGTGTCCGTTGGCGACGAGCCAGACCACGCGGGCCGACATCGTCTCGGTCTTGCCGCTGCCCGCACCGGCGACGACGAGGGCGGGGGCGGGCGGCGCTTCTATGACGGCGCGCTGCTCCGCCGTGGGCGTGGGGAGTCCCAGCGCCGCGGCGACGATATCGGCCGTGAGTGCGAGGGTGCCCGTCCAGGTGCTCGTCATGAGGCACTCACCGCCGGGATCGTGTGGATGCGGCATACGGCGTAGCGGTCGCTGTGGCAGTGCGTGTCGATCTGCGCGAGGAAGGAGTCCCCGGCCATGCCGCGCGCATCCTCGGCCAGCCGCGCGAGGAAGTCCGCCCGCGTCACGGGATCGTGGGGGGCCTGGTGGGCGATGCGGTAGCTCCTGTCCTTGAGCGTCTTCGAGAGCACCACGAGTCGCGATCCCGCGAGGCTCTCCCCGCCGTCGGCGGAGACGGCACCCGCCTCGAAGGCGAGCTGATAGGCGGCGAGCTGAGCGTGGTCGACGACCGCCGCGTCGGTGAGGCGCGATTCGGAGCGTCCCGTCTTGAGGTCGACGATGACGACGCGACCACGGTCGGCGTCGGCGGGGTCGGGGGGCACGTTCTCGCCGCGCCCCGGCGGATAGGCCTCGACCCTGTCGATGGAGCCCGAGAGGATGGCGCGGGCGTGGGGTGCGGCTTCCGCCTGCGTGCCCTCTTCCGCGGGGACGCCGACCCCCGCGGAGCCATCTGATGGCACGGGAACCGCTTCTTCCCCCTCAGCGCGCACGGCAACGACCCGAGGTCCCCCCTCGGCCTCGATGTCGATCTCCAGTTCGAAGCGCACCTCCGCGCCGAGCGCGCGCCCACCTTCCGTTCCCACGCGACGGAGATAGGCGTCGAGCCGCGCCGTCAGCTGCTCGGCCCAGCGTCGCTCCTTCTGCTCGAGCCAGGGCGCTTCGAAGGACAGCTCGGACCAGCGGGTGTCGAGCACGCCGCGAAGCGCATCGATGCCGCCCTCCGGATGCTCTTCCATGGCCGCGTGCAGGATCGTTCCCACCCCGCCCGACCAGCTGGAGGAGTCGCCGCCCAGCGCGCGGATGACCCAGTCCAGGGCGCACGTCTCGAAGGCCTCCATCTTGGAGGGCGAGACGCGCACGGGACGTGCGCGCAGGTCCTGCAGGGGTTCCGTGCTCGTCGGCGCCGCGATGCCGTACCACTCCTCCGGGGCGGCACCGGGGACGCCCTCCCGCGCGAGAACGGCGAGCTGACCCGCCGCGTGGGCACGGGCGGAGGCCGAGGAAGCGGTCGTGAGGGTCCTCCGGTGCCGGGCAACGAGGCCACGGAGGGTGAGTGGATGCTCCGCCGCGGGATGCGTATCTCCCGGCGCAGGCTCGGGGAGGAAGGCGAAGAAGGGGCTGGGGCTGAGGTCGTCGTCGCCCACCGCCGTGACGACGATACGATCCCTGGCCCGGGAGAGCGCCCGCACGAAAAGTCGCAGCTCGTCGTGCAGCACGGCGCGGCGGCGGTCAAGAGTGCTCGCCTCCTGCGACGGCTCGCGCGTGCGCGCGGCGGCGATCGCATCGGCGAGGCGCCAGGTCTCCAGCATCCCGCCGCGCAGACGCACGTTCGGCCAGACCCCGTCCTGCACGCCCGCGACGACGACGGCCGCGAACTCGGCGCCGAGCGCGGTCGCCGGGGTGAGCAGGGTGACCAGCCCCGGGCGGTCGGGCGTGGAGAGGGTGTCCTCGGGCACCTCGCTGTCGAGGAGATCGCCGAGGAAGACCGTGGGATGCTCCTCCGGCGAGCGCTCCACGAAGCGCTTGGCAGCGTCGAAGAGCGCGACAAGGGTGTCGAGGGAGCGGCCGATCTCGGCGCCACTGGGCTGCGTGGCTGCGGCGGGCCAGGCGCGGCGCAGCGGGCTCCCGTCCAGCGCGGTGGCGCGTTCCCACACACGCCAGAGGAGTTCGTGGATGGTCTCCCCGTCTGCCGCTCCCGCGGCGGTCTGCGCGAGCGTCGTCGCGAAGCGCTCCGCGGCACGGGCCTCGGCGGCGTCGATGAACGAGAAATGGGCGGGGTGCGCGATGGCGGCGCGCAGCAGCTCGCCCGCAGCGGTGTTGCCGCCGTCGGCGAGTTCGACGTGCCGCAGGCGCGCGCGCAGACGGCGCAGCCC
This sequence comes from Actinomycetales bacterium, assembly GCA_015655255.1. Next base: position 2,169 of record JAATFJ010000328.1, read on the forward strand.
CACGGCGTCCATGCCGCCGAAGGGCGAGCGCAGCGCCGCCATGATGTCCTCGGGCTCGCGCTCCGCGGGGTCCTGCAACGCGAGCCGGACGATGCCGAGGAGGTCGCGGACGATGCCCTCCCTACCGAGGGGGCGCTGCACGCCCGCCGCGCGCGTGGGCACCTCCCGAGCGGCGAGCTCGATCTCCAGGGTGGTCACCTGGCGGGTGTCGTGCGCGATAACAGCCATCTCCGACCAGGCGATGCCGCGGCCGAGGTGCCATTCGCGCAGGATGCCGGCGATCCGGTCGATCTCCTCGTGCGGGGAATCCGCGATGACGCAGCGGAGCGCATCGCCGGGCTCTGCGCCTCTCGGTGCACGCCGGTGTACGACGGGCCCCGCCGCACCGATGGATTGCGTGACGGTGCGGCTGAGGTCGGTGAGCGCCGCATCCTGCCGGTGCGGCTGCTCCAGCACGAAGACGTCGCCGAGCAGGGAGAGGAGCTCGTGGAAGAGCTCCGGGGTGGCACCGCGGAAGGATCCGGAGGAGATGTCGGGGTCGCCGAAGGCGAGCACGGCGACCCCGCGCGCCCGAAGCGCGCGGACGAGGTCGAGCCCGCCCCGGGTGAGTTCCTGCGCATCGTCGATGAGGACGACGCGCAGGGCGGCGAGCGGACCCAGGGTCGCGCCCTCTGCGGTCTCCAGGAGGGCGGCGGCCTCGCGCAGGAGTTCTGGAACATCGCGATACGCCGTGCGCATACCGCCGAGCACGGCGCGGTACTCGGTGAGGAAGGAGCCCGCCGCGCGCCAGCTCTCCCGCTCGGAGGCGTCGAGCTCCGCCGGGGTCACGCCGCGTTCGACGCACTCCGCGAAGAAGGCGCGCAGCTCAGAGCGGAAGGACGGCGAGGAGCGCACGGCGATGCCGAGGGATTCGGGCCATCGCTGCACGCCCGCGCGTTCGTCCTCCGCATCGCCCGCGAGGAGGTCGGCGATGATGCGGTCCTGGTCCGCGCCCGTGAGCAGGGCGGGCGGTTCCTGGCCCGCGCGGACAAGGGCGCCGCGGACGAGCTGGAAGGCGAAGGAGCCGAGCGAACGCGCGAGCGGACCGGGCGTCGCCTGGCCGATGCGCAGGCCGATGCGGTCGCGGAGCGTCGTCGCGGCCTGCCTGCTGGAGGTGAGCACGAGCACTTCTCCCGGGGCGATGTCGCCCGCGCCGAGGAACGCGCCCACACGAGCGACGAGCGCGGTGCTCTTGCCCGTTCCCGGCGCGCCGATGACGACGCCGGAGGCATCGACGGGCGCGTCGATGACCGCGCGCTGACCGTCATCCCATTCCATGTTCTCCACGCTAGCGGGAGGCGCCGACACCGCCCGCCGCCCGGTAGAGTTACGGTGTTACCCGCTGAACAAGGAGTGCACGTGGAAATCCGCATCGGCATCGTCAACACCGGCCGCGAACTGAGCTTTGAGACGGCGGCGGCTGCCGACGAGGTGCGCAGCCTCATCACGTCCGCGCTGGACAAGAGCACGGCGCACGTGAGCTTCACGGATGTGAAAGGCAACTCTTACATCGTTCCGACGACCCACCTCGCCTACATCGAGCTGGGCACGGAGGAATCCCGTCGCGTCGGCTTCGTCGCCTGATCTGCGATGTACATCGTTCTCGCGCTCATCGCGACATGCGCGCTCGGTATCGGCCTGCACTTCCTGCTGCCGCACCGTGACGCCCGCGGCGTCGCCGTCGCTCCCGGGATCGCGACGGGGACCGCCGCCGCAGCCTACGCGCTGCTGCAGTGGGCGGGCGTCGATGAGGACAGTCCGCTGCTATGGCTCGCGAGCGTGGGCGGCGGCATCATCGTCGCGCTCGTCGCCACGATCGCGATCACGAGCCTGCGGGAGCGTGCGGACACGCAGAAGAAGGCGACTCTGGGGATCTGAC
>JAATFJ010000045.1 GCA_015655255.1 Actinomycetales bacterium
AGCGCGAAGCACTTCTTCGCGAGGATCGCGTTGCCGCCGTACCCGGAGCCGTAGGAGTAGACCTCTCGCGTGTCGGGGAAGTGCACGATGTACTTCTCGTCGTTGCACGGCCACTCCGCGTCCTCCTGGCCCGGCTCCAGCGGCGCTCCGACGGAGTGCACCGTGCGCACCCAGGGCGCACCCTCGGCGATGTGCTGCGTGACCGCCTCGCCGACGCGCGTCATGATCCCGATGGAGGCGACAGCGTAGGCGCTGTCCGTGATCTGCACGCCGATGTGAGAGAGCGGACCCCCCACCGGCCCCATGGAGAACGGGACGACGTACATCCTGCGGCCGCGCATCGACCCCGCGAAGATCCGGTTCATCGTCGCGCGCATCTCGTCGGGCTGCGCCCAGTTGTTCGTCGGCCCCGCGTCCTCCTCACGCTCCGAGGCGATGAAGGTGCGGGCCTCGGTGCGGGCGACATCGCTGGGGTGCGAGCGCGCGAGGTAGGAGTCGGGGCGCCACTCAGGGTTGAGCTTGATGAGCTTCCCCTCGTCCACGAGGCCGCGCAGAAGCGCGGCGTTCTCGGCACGCGAACCACTCACCCAGTGGACGTCGTCCGGCTGTGCCAGTACGCGAATCTCCTCGACCCAGCCCGCGAGTTCCGCGAAGGCAGGGGTGTCGTAGTGCGGCGCCGCTCCCGGCGTGCGCGTCGTTGAGGCGGGAAGAGGGAAGGACTCGGCGAGGGCCATATCGTCTGCTCCTGGACAAGAGTGAGGGTCTCTCCCATTTTGAGGAGGATATTGATGCCTTTGCCGCCATCGGAGGCGTAAAGAAATTCCCTTCTTTCGATATGATCAAGGAATGCGGAGTTCCGGCATCCACCTCACCACCCTCGGTCATCGCATCCGGCACCGTCGGACGGCGCACGGCTACACGCTCGACGAACTAGGTGCGATCGTCGGCGTCGCGGGCTCGCAACTCAGCCTCATCGAGAACGGCAAGCGCGAGCCGAAGCTCTCCCTCCTGCAGGCGATCGCCCAGGCCACCGACACCGAGGTCTCCGACCTCATCTCTGACGAGCCGCCGAACAAACGCGCCGCGCTGGAGATCGAGTTGGAGCGGGCGCAGGAGAGCCCCATGTTCCGGCAGCTGGGTATCGAACCGGTGCGCGTCACCAAGGGTATGAGCGATGAGACGATCACCTCGATCCTCGGGCTGCACCAGGAGCTGCAGCGCCGCGAGCGGGAGGCCATCGCGACGCCGGAGGAAGCCCGCAGGGCGAACACGGAGCTCCGTCTGCGCATGCGCGAGCAGGACAACTACATCCCCGAGATCGAGAAGCTCGCCGAGAAACAGCTCAAGGCCGCGGGACACGTCTCCGGAGCACTCACTCACCGCACCGTGAACATCATGGCCGAGCGGCTGGGCTTCGAACTCATCTACGTCAACGACATCCCGCACTCGACGCGCTCGGTGACGGATCTCGAGAACAGCCGCATCTATCTCCCGCCCGCATCGATCCCCGGAGGGCACGGGCTCCGCTCGATGGCACTGCAGGCGATGGCGCACCGTCTTCTCGGGCACACTCCCCCGACGGACTACGCGGACTTCCTGCAGCAGCGCCTGGAGATCAACTACTTCGCCGCCTGCTGCCTCATCCCGGAGACGGCCGGGGTCGCCTTCCTCCAGCAGGCCCGTAAGGACAAGAATCTCGCCGTCGAGGACTTCCGGGACGCCTTCGGAGTGACCCATGAGGCGGCGGGGATGCGGATGACGAACCTCCTCACCGTGCACCTCGGGATGCGACTGCACTTCCTCCGCGTCTACGAGAGCGGAGCGATCACACGCGTGTACGAGAACGACGATCTGCCGCTGCCCATGGACGTCACGGGCGCCGTGGAGGGACAGCGCGTGTGCCGCAAGTTCCAGGCCCGCGGGGCGTTCGAGCGACAGAACCGCACGACCGAGCACCATCAGTACACGGACACCCCCGCGGGGACATTCTGGTGCTCCACGCAGACGGGCTCGGCGAGCGACGGCGAGTTCTCCATCACCGTCGGCGTGCCCTTCGACGATGCCCGGTGGTGGCGCGGGCGGGAGACGCCGCATCGCGCCGTGTCGACGTGTCCCGATGAGTCCTGCTGCCGCCGCCCTTCCACGGAGCTGACGAAGCACTGGAGCGACAAGGCCTGGCCGAGCGCGCGCGTGCACACGCACATGTTCTCGCCGCTGCCGCGC
>JAATFJ010000148.1 GCA_015655255.1 Actinomycetales bacterium
GCTCTCCCATACCTACTTCCCCCTCGGTTCCACGCCGTCCAAGGCGCTTGTGCGCGCCGAGGCGGAGGCGCGGGGCCTCAGCGTCGCGCAGAAGCCCGACAGCTACGACATCTGCTTCATCCCCGATGGGGACACGCGGGGCTGGCTCGCCGAGAAGGTCGGCAGCGCGCAGGGCGACATCGTCGACCGTTCCGGCGCTGTCGTCGGCTCACATGACGGCGCACACGGTTTTACGGTGGGGCAGCGCCGCGGTCTCAAGCTTGGCGTTCCCGCCGCAGACGGCAAGCCGCGGTTCGTGCTGGAGGTGCGCCCCGTGTCGAACACCGTCGTCGTCGGCCCTAAGGAAGCGCTGACGATCGCCGAGATCGCGGGGGAGCGGTTCAGCTGGGCCGGGGCCGCGCCCGTGGATGCAGAGTTCGCCTGCGAGGTGCAGATTCGCGCGCATGCCGAGCCCGTGGCCGCGATGGCTTTCGTCGCGGAGTCGTCGGTGCGCGTCGTCCCCGACGTCCCGCTCGAAGGCGTCGCCCCCGGGCAGACGGCGGTCATCTACCTGGGTACGCGCGTGCTGGGGCAGTTCACGATCGCGCACACGGTCTCCGCTGTTCCCGTCGGCGCCTGATCCCGTCCCCGGCTCGACGCGCTCTGAGAGCTCGGGTGTCGGAGGTCACTCGTAGACTTGCTCCGTGCCGGAAATCTCACTGGACGACGCCCGCCTCGAAGCGGAAGAGCTGACCGACCGCATCATCGCAGCGAAGGACGCGTACTACGGGAAAGACGCCTCTCTCGTCGACGATGCGACGTACGACGGCTGGATGCGTCGTCTGGAAGAGCTCGAACGGCTGCACCCCGTGCTGCAGGGGCAGGATTCGCCGACCCAGATGGTCGGCGCCGCAGAGATAACGGGGCTCGCGACGATCGCGCACGCGGAGCGCATGCTGAGCCTGGACAACGTCTTCTCGATCGTTGAGCTGCGGGAATGGGCGGCGAAGACTCAGGCATCGGCGGGGCGCGAGGTCGCCTGGCTCACCGAGCTGAAGATCGACGGCCTGGCGATCAGCCTGCGCTACGAGAACGGTCTGCTCACCTCGGCGGCGACCCGCGGTGACGGCCGCGTCGGTGAGATCGTCACGGAGAACGCGTTGCGCGTTGCCGGGATCCCGCAGCGGTTGTCTGGCGAGGGCCATCCGCCCATCGTCGAGGTGCGCGGCGAGGTCTTCCTCCCCGTCGCGGCTTTCGAACGCCTCAACGCGGCTCAGGCGGAGTTCCGTGAACGCGCCTACGCGGAGGCACTCGGGCGCTGGGAGGCACGCGGGGGGAGCAAGAAGCCCTTCGATGAGGAGCGCGCACGCACGGCAGCCGCGAGGCGCTTTCCCGCCTTCGCCAACCCGCGCAATGCGGCGAGCGGGGGTCTGCGTCAGCAGCTCGACAAGAGGGAGGGGCTGGAGCGCGAGGCCTCCCTGCTCCGCATCGAGTCGCTCGCCCTCTATGTGCACGGCATCGGCGCCTGGCAGGATCCCCCCGTGGCGGCGCAGAGCGAGGTGTACGAACTCCTCGCGAAGTGGGGTCTGCCGACGAGCCCGCACACGAAGGTCTGCCACCGCATCGATGAGGTCGCCGATTTCGTCGGATACTTCGGCGAGCACCGCCACGATGTCGAGCATGAGCTCGACGGCATCGTGGTGAAGGTCGACGAGTTGGCGCTACACGCCGAACTGGGGGCGACGAGCCGGGCGCCGCGCTGGGCTATCGCCTATAAGTACCCGCCCGAGGAGGTGCATACGAAGCTCCTCGACATCGTCGTCTCCGTGGGGCGCACGGGGCGGGCGACGCCTTTCGCCGTCATGGAGCCCGCGCGCGTCGCGGGCTCGGTCGTGCGACAGGCGACGCTGCACAACAAGGACGTCGTCAAGGCCAAAGGCGTGCTCATCGGCGACACCGTGGTGCTGCGCAAGGCGGGCGATGTGATCCCCGAGGTGCTCGGCCCCGTCGTGGAGAAGCGCGACGGCACCGAACGCGAGTTCGTCATGCCCGTGCAGTGCCCGGAGTGCGGCGCCACTCTGCGGCCCATGAAAGAGGGCGACATCGATCTGCGCTGCCCGAATGCGCGCTCCTGCCCCGCACAGGTGCGCGGTCGTGTCGAGCACGTCGGCTCGCGCGGAGCGCTCGATATCGAGGTGCTGGGCGAGGTGACCGCTGCGGCGCTCACCCAACCGGAGCATCCCGCCCAGCCCCCGCTGGAGACCGAGGCCGGTCTGTTCGCGCTCACGCTCGACGAGCTCGTGCCGATCTCCGTCCTCGTGCGCGACGCGGAGACCGGGGAGCCCAAGGTGGACGAGGACACGGGCGCGTTCGTCCGCCGCGCCCCGTTCCAGAAGCTCGGTCCGGCGATGTACCCGCCGGGAACGGAAGACCTCGACCCCGCGGAGCGTCGCCGGCGCGGTATCCGTAAGGACTATCACGAGGTGCGACCGTCCGAGGCGGCAATCAAGCTCCTTGCTGAGTTGGAGAAGGCGAAGAGGAAGGACCTCTATCGCCTGCTCGTTTCTCTCAACATCCGTCACGTCGGCCCCGTTGCGGCGCGGGAGCTCGCGCACTGGTTTGGTTCCCTCGACGCCATTCGCGCGGCCACCTCCGAGGAGCTCGCCGCCGTCGAGGGGGTGGGGTCGATCATCGCCGAGTCCCTGACCTCCTGGTTCACGGTGGACTGGCATCGCGAGATCGTCGACCAGTGGACGGCCGCCGGCGTCCGCTGGGAGATCCCCGGCCATCCCGGCCCCGGCGCGGCGGTCTCCGCGGGGGGTGTGCTCGACGGGCTCACCGTCGTCACGACGGGAACCCTCGACGGTTATACGCGCGAGGGTGCGCAGGAGGCGATCATCCAGGCGGGCGGAAAGGCCGCGTCGAGCGTGTCGAAGAAGACGGACTTCGTCGCCGCCGGTCCTGGCGCGGGCTCCAAGCTTGCGAAGGCGGAGGAACTGGGCATCCGCGTCCTCGACGCGGCGCAATTCCACGTTCTCGTGACACAGGGCCCGGACGTGTTGGATGGCGGAGCGGTGGTCGCCCCGGAATAGCGACCCGTTTTCTCCGGCGGGCGTATGGCGGGCTGTGGCGTCACCGTCACAGATATAGGGCGTTACGCCTCCGGCGGGCGCTGCATCATGCGGCGGGAGGGGCCGAGGCCCCAGCGCTCGTACACGGCGACCGCGGCGCCGCTGGCGTACACCGTGACGCGCGTCGCTCCGAATACCGCGGCATGATCCGCCACCGCCTCGACGAGACGGGAGCCGAGCCCCGATCCGCGACGAGCGGGGCGACCGCAGACGCTTTGCACATCCGCAGACAACCGGGACAACTGACCGGGCCGAACAACGCGGGGGAGCAGGGCGACCCATGCCATCCCGGCAAGCTCACCGCCGGAGAGGGCGGCGACGAAGGCATGGTGCGTTTCCGCATGCTCCTCCCGCCACCGCAGAAACTCCGCGAGGAAAGACCCCCTGCCGTCCGTTCCCGTGTTCATGCCCTCGGCGTTCCATCACACGAGCCGGGCGGGCTCCGCCGTATCGGGAGCGGAGGCAAGACGGATCTCCGCGTCCATCGGGATCAGCCCTTGTGACGCGGCTTCCGGAATGGCTTATCGCCGCGTTCGCCCTGGGGTCGATTCTCCTGGTCGCCACGCGGCGCCCTGTCGTACCTGCCGCCGCGCTCACCATCGTCACGAGAGCCGCCCGCGCGGCGCCCCGGAACGCCGCGATCCGGCTTGATCTCGATGAGACGTCCGCCGATCCGTGTGTCCCTCAACCTGTCCAGCACGCCGGAGGAGAGATTCGCGGGCAGCTCGACGATGGAGAAATCGGGGCGGATGCTGATGGCGCCGAAGTCGTCGCGACCCAATCCGCCCTCGTTCGCCAGGGCTCCGACGATCTGGCGCGGCTCGACGCGATGACGCCGTCCCACCTCGATTCGGTAGGACGCGTAGTCGCCGCGACTGCGGCGTTCGGTGTGCGGGGCACGCGTCTCGCGCGTTCCGCTCCGCTCGCGAGGAGGACGGTTGTCCGCCGCCACGGAGCGGGCGAGCGGGTCGTTCTCCGGGTCGAGGAGCAGCGGGGCATCGCCCTGGGCGACGATCGCGAGGGCCGCGGCAACATCGCCCTCCGGAACATCGTGATGACGCACGTAGTGGTCGATGATGTCGCGGAAGGTGGAGATGCGGTCTGTCTCCGACAGTGCCGTCGTGATGGCGTCGTCGAACCGGGCAAGGCGCGTGGAGTTCACATCCTCCGTCGTCGGCAGCTGCATCTGCGCGGGCTTCTGCCGCGTCGCCTTCTCGATGTGTCCGAGGAGGTAGCGCTCGCGCGGCGTGATGAAGCTGATGGCGTCGCCCGTGCGCCCTGCGCGCCCCGTGCGTCCGATGCGGTGCACGTAGGACTCTGTGTCGGTGGGGATGTCGTAGTTGACGACGTGACTGATGCGCTCCACATCGA
>JAATFJ010000122.1 GCA_015655255.1 Actinomycetales bacterium
GCGCCGCCGCCTCCTGCGCGGCGGAGACGGGCATGCCGTGAACGCTCGCCTCGGCCCGCCCACTCTCACGCTCCGCAGCAAGGAGCAGCAGCTCCGAGTTCGTGGGGGCGAGGGCCAGCGCACGATCCAAGACGTCCGATGCGGCCTGCGTGTCACTGATCCTGCGCAGCATGATGGCGCTCCGGCGCAGCGTCTCGACGCCTTCCGGATCGAGTGCGAGGGCGCGGTCGATCGCCGCGTGCACCTCGGCATGACGACGAGCGCGTTCCTTCCGCGAGCCGCGTTCGTCGCTGAGCAGCGCGTAGGCGATGTTCAGATGAGAGCTCGCCGCGTTCGGATAATGCGCGCTCTGCTCCGCGGCATAGCGCAGCGCCTCATCGGGCAGCCCCCGCTGCACGGCGATCTCGCACAGCACGGTGAGCGCACGCGCATCGTGCGGGAGAACGACCAGCGTCGCCCGCGCCGCATCTTCCGCCTCCGTGATCCTCTCCGGCCCCGAGTCGGCGCCGCGGAAGAAGAAGAGGAGCCACGCGAGATCCCCCTGCAGATCCGCGTCCTGGGGAAACTCCGCAAGACCGCGGTGGAGCTCCGCGATCGCCTCGTCCGGACGCCCAAAGCTCCTCAGCGCCTCGGCACGCTCGCGGAAGAACTGCGGGCTCGTCTCGGTCACAGCCTTTTCAGCTCACGCAGCAGGGCGACGAGGTCGTCGTATCGACCATCGCTGTTCGAGAAGTTCGCCACGTTGCGCGCGCTGTCCAGCCACGGGCCGATAGAAGACTTCACCTCTTTCAGCGCCACGTTCATCTCCCGCATCGAGATCGGCTGCACGACTCCCACCTTCAGCGAGATCGCCAGCGCCTTCTGCGCCGCAGTGTCGCACAGATGCTTGAGGTCGGCGCCGGAAAAGCCTTCGGTCGCCCGCACGAGCTTCGCCAGATCGATCCCCTCGATAGGACGTGCGCCCAGATGCAGTCGAATGATCGCCTCGCGGGCCGGCTCATCGGGCGGGGAGACCAACACCATCCGGTCGAAACGTCCCGGACGCAGGAGCGCTGGGTCCACGTCCCACGGCATGTTCGTCGCCGCGAGCACGAAGACGCCGTCGTTATCGGAGCCGACCCCGTCCATCTCCATGAGCAGCTGATTCACGATGTTGCGGTACGTCTGCGAGCTCGTCTGGCCCGATCTCTTGCCGCCCACCGCGTCGATCTCATCGAGGAACAGCACCGCCGGCCTCTTGTGGCGAGCCTCGACGAACGTCTTATGGACGTTCTCCTCGCTCTCCCCCAGCCATTTGCTCAGCACATCGGCGAGGGTGATCGAGATGAAGTGCGCGCCGAGCTCGCCCGCGATCGCCCGCGCGAGGTAGGTCTTGCCGCAGCCCGGCGGGCCGTAGAGGAGCAGACCTCCGCCCACCGTCTTCATGAACGCTTTCGCGATCTCCGGATGAGCCAGCGGATCGAGGAACGTCTCATGCAGCCGCTTCTTCACTTCGACAAGCCCGCCCACGTCATCGAGGGTCAACGTCTCCGTCGTCGCGGTCGCGGGGCTCGACTCGTCCTCGGCCTCGCTCACCACGAACCCCGCATCCGTGACCTCGTGCACGATGAACGGCGGGGCCACCGTCGATCCAATCTCCCTTTCGAGATGGTCCCAGTTGACGTCCGGATCCTTCTGCGCGGAGTCCTCGGGAGACGGCTCGTCTTCTGGGCGACTCTCGGACGGCATCCCCTCAGATGGCCGTGGCGCGCCCCGCAGCCGATCCAGCAGCGCTCGTGCCGCCACATGACCCGGGTCCGCCGCCAGGACGACCCGGGCCTGTCCTATCGCGTCATCCCGGCGTTTCGCCTGGGCAAGACGTTCGGCGTAGAGCGCACGCAACTCGACGTCATTGGGGCTCGCCGTCACGGCGATGGCGAGGCTGTCCAGCAGAGGATCCGTCACCCTCTCATGCTAATGAGTTCACACGGCAGCGGAAAGATGCGTCGCGAGCGCCTGAAGGCGGCGCACTGCTTCCTCTTTTCCCAGCAGTTCCATCGACTCGAACAGCGGCGGGGAGACCCGGCGGCCCGTGATGGCGACGCGCGGCGGGCCATACGCGACACGAGGCTTGAGCGCCAGACCGTCGACAAGGGCCAGCGCGAGGGCGGCCTGGATGTCTGCAGCCACGAAACGATCCTCCGGCACCGCATCGAGCGCCGTGACGCTCGCGGTCAGCACCTCGACCGCATTCGCGGGCAGCCCCGCCACGGCATCCTCGTCGTAGGACACCTCATCGGCGAACAGGAAGCCGAGCAGACCCGGCACATCGCCGAGCACCTGCACGCGTTCCTGCACGAGCGGGGCAGCCTTCGAGACGAGCTCCAGCTCGTCGTAGGTCGCCGGATCGCTCACGACATCAGCATTCTGCAGGTACGGCACGATACGCGCGACGAAGTCCACCGGCTCGAGCATGCGGATGTGGTCGCCGTTGATCGACTCGGCCTTCTTCTGGTCGAAACGGGCCGGGTTGGGATTCACATCGTCGATGTCGAACGCCGCGATGAACTCATCGAGCGAAAACACATCCCGGTCGGGCCCGATCGACCAACCCAGAAGCGCCAGGTAGTTCAACAGCCCCTCAGGGATGAGCCCCTTATCCCGCTGCAGGAAGAGATCGGCGCGCGGATCACGCTTCGAGAGCTTCTTCGTCCCGTCACCCAGCACGAGCGGCATATGCCCGAACCGCGGGACGAAAGTCGTCACGCCCGCCTCGATGAGCGCGCGGTACAGCGACAGCTGCCGCGCCGTCGACGGCATGAGGTCTTCTCCCCGCAGCACATGCGTGATACCCATGAGTGCATCGTCCACGGGGTTCACGAAGGTGTACAGCGGGATGCCGTTGGGCCGCACGACGACGAAGTCGGGGAAAGAACCGGCGGGGAATGTCACCTCACCGCGGATGAGATCCACATACGTGAGGTCCTCATCCGGCACGCGCAGGCGCAGGGCGGGTTGGCGCCCCTCCGCCCGGAATGCGGCCTTCTGTTCTTCGGTGAGATCGCGATCGTAATTGTCGTAGCCGAGCTGCTTCGCGCGTCCCGCCGCCTCGTTCCGCGCATCGATCTCCTCCGCTGTGGAGAAGCTCTCGTATACCTCGCCCGAGGCGACGAGCTTATCGATCACCTCGCGATAGATGTCGTGGCGCTGCGACTGCCGGTACGGTGCGTGCGGCCCGCCGACCTCCACGCCCTCGTCCCAGTCGATGTGCAGCCAGGTGAGGGCATCGAGCAGTTGCTGGTAGCTTTCCTCGCTGTCCCGGTTCGCGTCGGTGTCCTCGATACGGAAGACGAGCTTGCCGCCGTTGTGCCGCGCATAGCCCCAGTTGAAGAGGGCGGTGCGGACGAGACCGACATGCGGCAGACCTGTGGGAGAAGGACAGAATCGGACGCGCACGTCACTGCCGGTCGCGGTCGTGGTGCGGGGATCAGGAGTAGCCATAACTCTTCAATCCTAGAGCGCCGGTGCCCTCGCCACGGCAGTCCGTGCAGCTAAGACGCGGGAAGAGCGTCCCGCACACCGTTTCGCAGCACACCAAGACCCGTGATCTCCACCTCGACGACGTCTCCCGCTGCGAAAGCCCCCACTCCGGCGGGCGTGCCCGTGAGGATTACGTCACCGGGCAGCAGCGTGAACACCGCCGAGGCGTAGGCGATGATCTCGCCGACGGAATGGATCATGTCCGACAGCGAAGCGTGCTGACGCACCTCGCCGTTCACGCGTGTCTCCAGCGTCGCACCGTCGAAAGAGAACTCCGTCTCGATCACGGGCCCCAGCGGGCAGAACGTGTCGAAGCCCTTGGCCCGCGACCACTGCCCGTCCTTGCGCTGCAGATCCCGCGCCGTCACGTCGTTGGCGATGGCGTATCCGAAGATGTAGTCGGCGGCGTTCTCGGCGGCAACGTTCTTCGCGATCTTCCCGATCACCACGGCGAGCTCGCCCTCGTGCTCGGTGCGCTCCGATTGCGGCGGACGCACGATGGTGTCACCAGGGCCGATCACCGCGGTGTTCGGCTTGAGGAACAGCAACGGCTCCTCGGGGGCAATTCCCCCCATCTCCGCGGCGTGATCGTGGTAGTTCTTGCCTACGCACACGACCTTCGAGCGCGGGATGACCGGCGCGAGGAGCGCGACGTCCCCGAACGGGACCCGCTCGCCCGTGGGCTCGAAGCCCGTGAACAGGGGGTCGCCGGAGAGGACGACGAAATCCTCACCGTCGACGATTCCGTAGGTGATGGCGTCGTTGTGGCTGAATCGGGCGATCTTCACCCGTCCAGCCTAGCGAGGACCTTCGGCGTCAGGCGTCGAGCCGGTGCAACCAGCCATGGGTGTCTTCACGACGCCCGTACTGGATGTCGGTCAGCTCCTCGCGCAGCGACAGGGCGAGCTCTCCGCTCGGCTGCGCGTCCTCGAAGCCCTCCGCGACGAGCGCGCCGATCGGCGTCACGACCGCAGCCGTCCCGCAGGCGAACACCTCGACTATGTCACCGCAGGCCACGCCGTTGCGCCATTCCTCAAGCGAGATGGGCCGACGCTCGACCTTGTGCCCGCGGTCCTCCGCGAGCTGCAGCAGCGAATCACGCGTGATGCCCTCGAGGATGCTGTCCGAATCCGGCGTGACGATCGTGCCGTCCTTGTAGACGAAGACGATGTTCATGCCGCCGAGCTCCTCGACGTTGCCGTCCGCATTCGTGAAGACGACCTGGTCGCAACCCTTCTCGTAGGCCTCGGCCTGCGGCAGCAGACTGGAGGCGTAGTTGCCACCCGTCTTCGCCGCGCCCGTGCCGCCTCTCCCCGCACGCGCGTAGGTCTCGGAGAGCCAGATGCGCACGGGCGCGACGCCGCCCTTGAAGTACGAACCGGCCGGGCTGGCGATGAGGTAGTACGCCACCTTGTTCGCGGGGCGGACACCGAGGAACGCCTCCTTCGCGAAAAGGAACGGGCGCAGATACAGGCTCTGATCCTCGCCGGAGGGCACCCAGGCCCCATCGACGGCGATGAGCTCGTGCAGAGACTGCAGGAAGTACTCCGTCGGCAGCTCGGGCAGAGCGAGGCGTCGGGCGCTGCGCTGCATGCGCGCCGCGTTCTGCTCCGGCCGGAAGGTCCAGATCGACCCGTCCTCGTGGCGGTAGGCCTTGATGCCCTCGAAGACCTCCTGGCCGTAGTGCAGCACGGCGGCGGCCGGATCCAGCGAGATCGGTCCGTAGGGCTGCACCCTCGGACGGTGCCATCCCCCACGCGCAGACCAGCAGATGTCGACCATGTGGTCGGTGAAGTGTGTACCGAAGCCGGGGTCCCGGAGGACTTCCTCGCGCTGCGCAGGAGATGCAGCGGCGAGGTTTTTGGTCACGGCGAACTCCAGCGGAGCGAGTTCGGTGTCGATGAGTGTCATGTCACATCCTGGTGTCGAAAAACGGGGCTCAGAGCCGGGCGATGATCGCGTCGCCGACCTGGCTGGTGGAACGGGCACCGATCCTCGCCGCGATGTCCTCTTCGACCGCACGCGCCACGCGGGCGGATTCCTCCCCCAGCCCGAGGTGATCGAGCAGCAGGGAGACCGAGAGGATCGCAGCGGTGGGATCGGCTTTCTGAAGACCTGCGATGTCCGGAGCTGAGCCGTGCACGGGCTCGAACATCGAGGGGAACGCGCCGTCGGGATTGATGTTCCCGGAAGCGGCGAGGCCGATACCGCCTGTTACGGCGCCGGCCAGATCCGTGAGGATGTCCCCGAAGAGGTTGTCGGTGACGATTACGTCGAAGCGAGACGGGTTTGTGACCAAGAAGATCGTCGCCGCATCGACGTGCAAGTAGTCTACGCCCACGGCGGGGTGCTCCTGCGCGACCTCGTTGACGATGCGCTGCCACAGCAGACCGGAGTTCACGAGCACGTTCGTCTTATGCACGAGGGTGAGCCGCTTATCGCGCCGCTCTGCGAGGTCGAAGGCGTAGCGGACGACCCGTTCCACCCCGAAAGCTGTGTTCACCGAGGTCTCGTTCGCGATCTCCTGTGGAGTGCCGACTCTGATCACCCCGCCATTGCCGACGTAGGGCCCTTCCGTCCCCTCGCGGACCACCACAAAATCGACGTCCCCGGGTTCGGCGAGCGGTCCCGGCGCACCGGGGAACAATCGCGCCGGACGCAGATTGACATACTGATCGAGGGCGAAGCGCAGGCGCAGCAGTAGCCCGCGCTCGATGTTCGCGTCCGCGAGGCGCGGATCACCGGGCTTCCCGCCCACGGCGCCCAGCAGGATCGCATCGTGCGTGCGGATCGCATCGAGATCCTCGTCCGTCAGCGTGTCCCCTGTCGCGAGGTAGCGCGCCGCCCCGAGGGAGAAGCGGGTCTTATCGAAGTCGACCGCACTGTCGGCGGTGACGGCATCGAGCACCTTCTCCGCTTCGGCGATCACTTCCGGGCCGATGCCGTCACCGGGGATGACGGCCAGCTTGACGACACGCGACATGACACTCCTACCATCGGGTGCCCCGGCCCTGACGGGGCTCCCCTCCAGCGTAGTGGGCACCGCGCCCGACATCGTCCGGAGAATCACCGATCAGCGTGTGTGCGACGGCCGCAGGGTGATCGCGGCGACGAGCGCGGCGATGGCGACGAGCACCGCACCGATGAGCGACGTGAGCAGGATCCCCGATTCGAAGGCAGTCGTCGCGGCATTCCACAGCGCTGTCGCGAGCGGCTCCGCGAGGCTCTGCGCGGCGGTGTACGCACCGGCGAGTGTCTCTCGCGCCGTGGCCGCCATGTTCCCGTCTATCCCCTCCGGCAGCACGAGCGCGTTCCGGTAGAGCGCGGTGATGAGCCCGCCCAGCGTCGCCGTCCCCAGCACTGCGCCCAGCTCGTACGCCGTCTCCGAGACGGCACTCGCCGCCCCCGCCTTGTCGGCCGGGGCGTTGCTGAGGATCAGCTCGTTGGAGATCGTATCGGCGCCGCCGATACCCATGCCGAGCACGATGAACGCGAGGACGAGCGGCAGCACCCCATGTCCCGAGGTCGTGAACGCGACGGTGAGGTAGCCCACGAGCGAGAAACCGAGCCCCGCGGGGATCAGCACGTGCGGGGATATCCGACGCGAGAGCGGGACGACCACGAGACCGGCGACGATCATCGCGATCATCCCCGGGACGAGCGCAACCCCCGCCATCATGGGGGACAGCCCGAGAACGAGCTGCAGATGCTGCGAGACGAAGTAGAGGAAGCCGACGAGCGCGACCACGCTGAGCATGTTCACGAGGATCGCCCCGGAGAAGCCGCCACGACGGAACAGCGCCATGTCGAGCATGGGTACATCGGCCGCGAGTTGGCGCCGGACGAAGAGGATACCGAAGAAGACGCCCAGCAGCGCGAGCCCGACTCCCGCCACGCTGAATCCGTCCACCGCGAGGGACTTGATCGCGGAGACGATCGGCACCATGGCCGCCATCGACAGCACGATGCTGAGGAGATCGATACGACCGGGGTGAGGGTCTCGGCTCTCGGGCACGAGGAACGGCGTCGCCAGCAGCAGCGGAATGAGTACGGGCACGGCGAGGAGGAACACGCACCCCCACCAGAAGTGCTCCAACAGGGCGCCGCCGACGATCGGGCCGAGTGCGGCGCCTGCGGAGAAGGCCGCCGCCCACACGGCGATGGCGAGCCGTCGCTGTTCGCGATTGCGGAAGATCGAGCGCAGCAGAGACAGTGTGGACGGCATGAGCATCGCCCCGAAGAAGCCAAGCAGCGCCCGTGCGGCGATGAGCAGGCTTGCCGTGGGGACGAATGCGGCGAGCACGGAGACCATCGCGAACCCCGTCGCTCCGATGAGCAGCATTCGACGCCTGCCGAAGCGGTCCCCCATCGTCCCCATCGTCACGAGGAGGCCCGCGAGCACGATCGAGTAGGCGTCGATGATCCAGAGCTGCTCCACGCCCGTCGGCGATAGTGCGATCGCGATCTCCGGGAGGGCGAAACTCAGCACCGTGTTGTCCACGGACACCAGCAGGACGGGCAGCATGAGCACGACGAGCGCGAGCCAGCCGCGGATGCCGACGCGCGGCGCGTCCGCATCGATGATGGTCATCGGGATACTCCTTCGGGACGCGGCGCGAGATCGCCAATTACTAAACCGTCCGGTTGGTATAGTAACAGCCGCAGGATACGCTCGTCTGAAAGAAAGCAGAACGATGCCCCGACCTCCGCATGCCCGTGAGCGCGTCCTCGACGCCTTCGAGTCGATTCTCATCGACGAGGGCGAACGCGCGGCGACGCTGGAAGCGACGGCGAAGGCCGCCGGCGTCTCGAAGGGCGGCCTGCTCTATCACTTCGCCTCGAAGGACGACCTCGCCGCAGGACTCATCGCCCGGTTCCGTGCACTCGTCGCCGAAGACATCGCTCTCCTCTCCGCAGCGCCGGAGGGCGTCATTGCCTCGTACCTCCGCACCTCCATCACGAGCGGCGATCCGCTGGATCGCGCGCTCATCGCCATCACCCGCCTCGCCCAGGGCGGGCATGCCGCCGCGACCGAGGCCCTTCACACCAGCAGGAACGCCTGGGCGGAGTCCATCCGGCCGTATGTCAGGGACGAGACGTCTCTCGACCTCATCCTGCTTCTCAGCGACGGCCTCTACTTCAACAATGCGCTCGACGCCGAAGGCGTGGACACACCGCTCCCCACAGGCAAGGCGCTCGACGCGCTCATCGCACTCGCCCAGCGCGCCACGACCTGAGCAGCGCTGCCGGGCAGAACGGCGGTCCGGCATCCCCGAAAAGGGGACGCCGGACCGGATGTCTCAGGACTCGGTGATCTCGATCTGACGGAGCATCGTCGCCTCGATCGCCGTCGCGACCTCCTCGAGGATCTCCTCCGGCACCCGCGAATCCACCGTCAGCACGGACAGCGCCTGACCGTCCGCCTCGTGGCGGTCCACCTGCATGCCGTCGATGTTGATACCGGCATCGCCGAACTTCTTGCCGTAGACCGCGATGATGCCGGGCCGGTCGACGTACTGCAGCACGAGGTGGTGCTGCTCGATCGGCACATCAAGCTCGTAGCCGTTGATGCCGACGACCTTCTGCACCATACGCGTCCCCGCCAGCGTTCCCGCCACGGTGAGCACGGAGCCGTCGGCGAGGGACCCGCGGAGCGTGGTGAGGTTGCGGTACTCCGGGCTCTCCTTCTCCACGAGCAGACGCGTCTCGATGCCGCGCTGCTCTGCGAAGAGCGGCGCGTTCACGTAAGACACGTTCTCACTGACGATGTTGGAGAGGATCCCCTTGAGCGCCGCAAGCCGGTACACACTCACGTCGTAGTCGGCGAGTTCGCCGCGGACCTCGATGTCGAGGCTCGTGAGCGCCGAGGTCGCGATGGCGCTGAAGAACTGGCCGAGCTTCTCCACGAGGGCGATACCGGGGCGTACGAAGGGATCGATAACACCGCCCGCGACGTTCACCGCGTCCGGCACGAGGTCGCCCTCGAGCGCGAGCTTGACGGAACGGGCCACCGATACGCCCGCCTTCTCCTGTGCCTCGTCCGTCGATGCACCGAGGTGCGGGGTGACGATGATGTTCGGCAGGGCCGTGAGCAGATCATCCTTCGGCGGCTCGCTCGTGAACACGTCAATGCCGGCGCCGGCGATCTCCCCGGCAACGAGGGCATCGTGCAGCGCCTGCTCGTCGATGA